>DASWIN010000122.1:0-4636 GCA_036397655.1 Nitrospiraceae bacterium
GATACGTCCTGGGGTTCTGGTTCGTGATGCAGCTCTTGAGCGGCGGAGCCAGCCTGGGCCGGAGCGGCGGAGGAGTGGCCTTCTTCGCGCACATCGGTGGGTTCGTGGCGGGCATGGCGCTGATCGGGCTGTTCAAGCATCCGCACGTGCGGTTTTTCGCGCCGGCACGGCACCGGGGGTGGCGGAGCACAGGCTGGTGATCTGGCGGCTGGCGCGCGGATGTGAGAGGCAGGATGCGTCTTCGCTCCAACGCCTTTTGGAGCAACGGCTGGCGAAGGGCGAACTGCTTCAGCGCAAAACTGAAATTGCCTAATGAAGGCGCCGGGGTGGCATGCCCCTCGCTCCAGCGCCTCCCGGAACGGCCCTTTCGGACTTTGCCTGGCGGAACCCCTTCTGGAATTCCCGCGGCTGCGGTCTGCGACCGCAGTGCCTTGGTCAGTTCCAGCTTTCCTTCCCGGCAAAGTCTCGATGGGCACCCCGTTCCTCCGGCGAATTCCGCTCAGGGCACGCCACCCCGGCCCGGCAGCCCCTTACCTTATATAACAAGTAAAGGCGACAGGCCGCTCGTGGACCTGTCGCCTTTAACGCTTCGCCAAGCTGAAAGAGCAATGGCAAGCGTCATTGCCCTATGAACTTTGAAAGCCCCTGATCTCTTCTGATCGGCAAAGAACACTTGGACATTCAAGATTTGCAGGGTAATAACCGGTGGCGTAGCCCTTTCAACGTGGCGAAGCGTTAACGGTGACAGACTTTCAAGCGGTCTGTCACCGTTCCATATTTCTAAGGAAGGGATGGAATGGCCGCGAGCGAACTTCACCGCAGGAGCGGGGTACCCACCGAGGCTTCAGCGAGAAGGAAAGCTGGAACTGACCACCGCACCGTGGTCGCAGACCACGGCGACGGGAATTCCAGAAGGCTTCCGCGAGCTGAAGCCCGGAAGGGTCGCTCCGAGAGGTGTGGGAGCGAGAGACCGTACCATCCGTTCTAGGCCTTCGTCAGCCAAGGATGCACTAGCCTTGCAGGCTATCCGTTCTTCTTCTGGTCCTTCTTGGATCCACGCGACGATTCAAGAACCGCGCGGGTCTGCTCAGCCCGGAACTGTATCACCTTGTCACGGATCTTCGGATAGTGAACAGCCAGGATTTGAGCAGCCAGCAATCCGGCGTTCTCCGCGCCGCCGATCGCTACCGTGGCCACCGGGACGCCTTTCGGCATCTGCACGATCGAGAGCAGTGAATCGAGGCCTCTGAGGTTCTCGGTAGGAATCGGCAGGCCGATGACCGGCAGATGCGTCTTCGCCGCCACGACGCCCGGCAGGGCCGCTGCGCCTCCCGCGCCGGCCACGATGATTTCGATGCCCCGCCCGGCCGCCCGCTCAATATATCGAGACAGCTGATCCGGCGTCCGGTGGGCCGACAGCACCACCAGCTCGTTCGGTATCCCCAATTGGTCCAGAATCATGACCGTCTTTTCAAGCACCGGGAAATCTGTTTTGCTTCCGCCAACGATCCCCACCATCGGTGCCGTCTTTCCTCGTTTTCTCTCCCGCCGACCTGCCATGCCGTTCCCCCTTGCAAAAGACGTCATTCGTTACGCGTTATTCGTTACTCGACAGCCTCCCCCCGAATAACGAATGACGGAAAACGTTCTCGTGCCTCCGTCTGAGCCCACCTTAGCGTTGTCCCCGTTGCGGGTCAAGCAAAGACATTAGATAAGTCAATGATTTGACGCACTTGGGATTATCCCGTATTATGACAAGAGGACCTCATCAGAGTTAGCAGACCAGGCGAGGGATCTGTGCCGCAATCTCCGGATGGCGTCAAGAGTTTCGTTAAGCGGATCGCCGATTACCAGACCAACCTGGTCGATATCCACGTCGACGATCTGGCCGCCTCCTCCCAGCTCAAATCGTGGGAACTGGTCCAGGTGCCGCCTTACCTGCGCCGCTACGGGTGGTGGTCGGTCAGATTCCTGCTGGTCGGATTTCTCCTGCTCCTGTTCGTGCCCTGGACCCAGACGATCACCGTGACGGGCCAGCTCTCCGCCTACTCCCCCTATGAACGCCCGCAGGATATCGAGGCGCAGATCACCGGACGCCTCAGGAAGTGGCACGTGCTTGAAGGCGTGCGCGTCAAGCAGGGCGAATTGATCCTCGAGCTCGACGACATCGATCCGAATTTCATGGCGCCGGAGCTGCTCATGCTGCTCGACCAGCAAAAAGTCGCGCTGGAGCAGACCCGCACGGCGTCGGTGGACCGGGCCCGCCAGCTGGAAAAACGCATCGTCGAAATGAAAAACCTCGTCAAGGCGGCGGTCCCTTCGGCGCAAGCGCGGGTCGTCGAAGCCGAGAACAAGGTCCGCGCCGCCGAGCAGCGCATCATCTCCGCCAAGGTCACCTACGACACGGCTGAGCTGAACGTGGACCGGCACCGCCAGCTTGCGACGCAGGGGCTGGTCTCCCAGCGCGAGCTGGAAATGACCATCCAGGCGGCGATCGCCAGCAAGGCGGAACTGAAGGGAGCCGAGGCGCAGCTCAAGGAAGCCCAGCAGAACATGAAAGCGTTGACCTTCGGCAAGGATCAGATCAGCGCCGACGTCGTGCAGCAACTCCTGAATGCGGAAGCCATGCGGGCGGAAGCGCTCGCCAGCGCCGCCATGGCCGCCGACCAGTTGGCCTCGATCAGTCTCCGCCTCTCCAACGCCACGCAGCGACGCATCTACAGCCGGATCGTCGCGCCCATCGACGGGACGGTCGTCAAGATGACGCGGGTGGGCGTCGGCCAGACCGTGCGGCAGGGCGACAAGCTGGTCCGGATTTCACCGATCAGCTCGGACAAGGCCGCGGAGCTGGTCGCCGACGGACTGGATGCCCCGCTGCTGAATTCGGGCCGCAAATTGCGATTGCTGTTTTACGGCATCCCGGCGATTCCCCTTCCCGCCTGGCCCGAACTGATGGCCGGCACCTTCGGCGGCGTCATCAAGGTCGTGGACCAGGTGGACGACGGCAAGGGCAATTTCCGGTTCTGGGTCGTGCCCGACCCCGAAGACCGCCCGTGGCCGGAACAAGCCCACGTGCGGCAGGGCACCAAAGTGATGGGCTGGGTGATTCTGAACCGCGTCCCCCTGTGGTACGAACTCTGGCGCCGGTTCAACCTGTTCCCGCCGGATTACGAGGAAGGGCCTCCGTCGCTGATGGATACGCTGCTGCCCAAGGCAGGGCGAGGCGCAAAGTGACGCTCCATGCATTCCCACTCGCGGTACCTTGCCATGGATCACGTCACTCGCCGTAGCGCTCAGCCCGCCTTCGCGTTCGCCGCTGACGCCAGCATTGATGCGCAAGCGGCTGAAGCTTCGACGGGCTCTCCTCGCCGTTCAGCCCCGACCTGCCGGACGGGAGCTTCACGCGAAGGAGAGTAGCCACGCGTGCGCAATATTCACGCACTGGTTTGATCTCTTGAAGGCGCACCGCCTTCGAATCTTCATCATGCCCGCTTTCCCCCTACCTGTCGAAAGGAGCATTCCATGAGACGCATCGTCCTCGTTGCCCTGTTTGCCCTCCTGCTGTCTGGCTGGCCGGTCCCGCCGTCTGCGGGCGCCGCCGGCAGCGATCCGAAAACCAGGCCCCTGCCGCCGATCCCGCTCAGCCTGGGCGAAGTGCTGGCGTGGATCGACCGCTCCCACCCGCTCTTGCACGGGGCCGGCACGGAGAAAATCACGGCCCGCGGCAGGTTGCTCAAGGCCTTCGGCGCCTTCGAGCCGACGCTCGTCAACGACATGGAGATTGAACGGTTCATCCCTTCCTCCGAAGCCCTCAAGGGAATCCGCGACGACCGGATTGGCGGCTTCAACGATACTTTCTTGGAGGTGAGACACCCGTCTGGAATCAGAGCGATGGGCGGCATTCGGACAGGGATCAACCCCATCTTGAATCCCGATCTGGTCTTTAATAACGGCCGGGAGCAGATTCTTGTCGGAGGAACCGTCCCCCTGTTGAAAGGCCTGATGGTCAATCCTGACAGCGCCGAGCTGCAGCGCTCGGGCCTGGCCGACCCGCGCGCGGACATCGAGATCGCGCAGACCCGCCAGGACCTGTTCCTGGCCGCGGCCTCGCAGTACTGGGAATGGGTGGCCGCCTGGAAGCTGGCCGAGGTGCAGCAACGGGCCGTGAATGTCGCGGAGGACCGGTTCAAGCAGATCGAAGGGCGGGCCAAGAAGGGACTGTCCGCGCCGCTCGACGCCGTCGAGGCAAACCAGGAGGTCCAACGGCGCCGTGAAATCCTGATCGCCGCCAAGCGGGGCGTCGAACAGGAACAGTACAAGCTGTCCCTCTTCCTCTGGGAGAACGGGCAGCCGGCGACGCCGGATAGCGCGCGGGTGCCGGATTTCCCGAAGACCGTGTCGCTGCCCCTGCCGGAAACCGTCAAGGCCGACAAATTGGCTGCCCGCGGCACTCGCCCGGAAGTGCTGGCGGTCGGGGTCGAGGCCAAGCTGAACAACATCGACCTGGAGTTGGCCAAGAATAATCTATTACCCAGCTTAGACCTCACGGCAGAACCGCCACGAACCCCGCAGAGCTACGTGCTCGGGCTCGGCTACCGGTTCGGCGCCGAATTCAGGCTGCCGTTCCTCCAGCGCA
>DASWIN010000123.1:0-3878 GCA_036397655.1 Nitrospiraceae bacterium
CTTCACCGGTGATCACCTCTGGTGGAACCCCGAGTCGAAGACCCTCGGTGCTCCGCAACGGCTCGTCTGGAGGGAGCGCGCGCTCGTGGCCTCCATCGAAAAGCTTCTGGCTTACCGGTTCGAATGGGTTCTGCCCGGGCATGGGAATCGAATACGTTTGCCCGCAACGGAGATGAACGCGGCAGTTCAGGAATTGATACGAAGAAGGCGCGCGACCAAGTTATCACGGACGCGCTCGTTGCGCAGCCTCCCACCCCAATAACGCTTGTTTTCTGGCTGGCCCCCACCGGTACTCGCCGAGCACGCCTGTGCCGCGGATGACCCGATGACAGGGAATGAGATAGGCCACGGGGTTTCGTGCCACCGCGCGACCGACCGCGCGGGAGGCAGTCGCGCGCCCAACGCGTCGGGCAAGGTCCCGGTACGACGTCACGCGGCCCGAGGGAATTCGAAGCAGCGCTTCCCACACCTTGATCTGAAACGCGGTGCCTCGAACGGCGAGCGCAAGGCCGATGTCAGAGGTGTGCGCTCGACCTGTGGAGGCGAATATTCGCCGCACCAGAGCCGCCGTGCCCGCCTGGTCTTTGGAGAGTCGCACGCCGGGCCATGCGTGTCTGAGATCTTTGAGCTGCCGCCCGATTGTTCCTGGCTCGACGAAATTGAGTGCGCAGATGCCGCGGGGAGTGGTCGCAATAACGCATGGCCCGAACGGAGTGGCGTGCACGCCGTACCGGATGGTCAGTGCCGATCCCTTGGTTTTGATTTCTCCTGGCGTCATGCCGTAGAGCTTGACGGTGAGGTCGTACAGGCGCGCGCCGCCCGACAGGCCGACGTCGTAGGCCGCATCCAGCACGCTGCGTGAGTTTCTCAGGAGTGTCCTGGCGTGCTCAGCCGTCAGAAACTGGAGAAACTGCTTTGGGCTGACCCCCGCCCATCGTGAGAACACGCGCTGAAAATGAAACTCGCTCAGGCCCACGTGCCGGGCCACATCCGCCAGCTTGGGCTGGCGCTGGACATTGCCCCCGATAAAGCGGATGGCCTGTTCGATTCTGCGGTAGTGGTAGTCCCGGGTCTTCACGGGGCCGTTATACAACCGTCCGAACCCCTGCGGCCACCCGATTCTTGCTATGTGTGACACGCTGGCGACGCGTCGATGCGGCGGGCCTGCGCCGCACACACGGACGACGACTCAATCTGATGTTGGCTGACACAGGCTGGTCTAGGATTCGGCTTGCTCGGGCGTGCCGATCCGTCCAGCCATGCAACGCCGGATCGACACGACGTGCAACAGGTAGGCGATCGGAACGAGCACGGTAAGGAGCCAGACGACAGGGAAGGACGCAACGACGAACGTGGGGACCGACAGGTACAGGAGCTGGAACGGGTATGGCATGGAGAGTATCCCGTGCGCCAATACGGTCGTGAGCAGACAGAGCCCCATCAGGTTCCACCCAAGGACCACGGGGCGAAGAGATTCCTCTCCATCCCGGCGCAACCAGATTGCGAGCATGATAGCCGTGACTCCCGCGAGGATGTCGAAGTTCCGCCCGTAAAACGTCATTTCCATGGCGAGCAGCTTATGGTCCGCCATCTCAGCCAGCAGGAATTCGACCGGGATCCGGAAACATTGCAAGCCGATCAGGGAGGTTTGCGGAATCTGTGCCAGAGAGCCGCTCCAGCCTGAGAACCATGCCAACCAGACTACAAACACCAGTTGGGTCAGGACGAGGATCGGAATCCGTGGTTGGCCCGATTCGAAGCTGGCCAGGGCTCCCGAGAAAGAGAGCATCGAGGTCACGGTCGCCCACCCGACCATCACGGCCACCACCCACCAGAGTGACCGAGAGCTTCTGATCATCAATACGCTCAGGATTGCGAGGACGGCCAGCGGGAGAAGGATGAAGCCGATCGCGATATTGTGCGGTAGAGTCGGCATACCGGCCCGAAGCATAACACAGGGGAATCACGCATTCCCGCCCAACCCTGGCAAACCCTTGATTCCTGCGTTATCATGAGCATCTAAGGAGGGGGTGACAGGCATCGACGGGGATCAAGAGGTCATCAGTGCATGCCGAGCTCTCGGGGTCTCGTAAATCCTCCGGGAAAACGCAACTGCCAATCAAGAACTGGCACTCGCGGCTTAAGCCGTGACGTCTCTCCATCTGAGGCCCGCGGGGGTGGAAGGGGCGCGATGCAGCGGGCTGGTCCAAGGCTGGTGCTCAGCGGCTGCGGACGAGAACTTTCTGGGCTAGCGGTTGTTCTAAGCCTGCCGATGGGCGTGGGCGGCTGCGAAAACTAAACGATCGGCTAAGCATGTAGGTCTGATGCGCTGAAGGTCTTCGGACCCGGGTTCAATTCCCGGCACCTCCACCAGCCTTCGCCCGCCTTCGCAAAACGCTTCGGCGGGCTTCGGCTGGCAAGCCCGCTAGTTGAGGAAGAGGCGGGCGAGGCTGCCCGCCATAGCTTCAGCGACGGCGGGCAATACCACCAAACCGCACTTCGTGTGATCCGGCGGCTCAAGTGGCATTACCCTTCCGTGGCCGGAGCATCTTTTTTATACGTCGCGTAGACATACACGGGAATGCCCAGATCGCGGAAGGCGTTTTCCATGAGTGGCCGCACCTCCTCCCATGTGAGGCGTCCGACGCCTGTTGCCAGCCTGGGCAAGGCCAGGCTCTTGATGCCCTGGGCCCGCACCTCTTTTGTTAAGGCCTGCAGTGCGCGGTTCACGTTGGCGGTGGTCGCCTGTCCGGGATGACTTCCATGAGCGGGGGCAGGTTCCTGCGTGAACAGGCTGATCAGTACCGGCGATTGGGGTCCTTTCCAGCTCCACAGGGTTCCGGTCTTGGGTGAGGCGGTCCGGCAGTAATGGCGGAAATCCTTGTACATGGACGGCCATTGCTCGCGAAGTGCCAAGGCAAGCCCTTGTTTGAAATCATCGTTTGGAGCCACGCCATGAGCGACTGCCTCAGCCTTCGACAATAAGATGTCTCCCGTCACTTCCTTGATCATGCCTTGGCTCCCTTCTTTATCGAGTGGTTGCTTCATCCTCAGCGATCAGTGTGTTTTTTATATAAGCCTTTCCGCTAGGGAGTCAACCGTGATCCATTCGCACAACATTTCGATCCGAACTAAGCCGGATAGCATCAGATGGGGCTTGCGACGATGTAGGCTGTAATCGTGGCCGGCGCCGACGGAGACGTGCCGTACGTCTTATTCGATCAACCCGAAACACGAACGCCCCCTCCTCTATCAGAGAAGGGGGCGTTGCTCTTTCTTCAGACGCGAGCCTAGTCCGCGACCGCGACAGCTTTCATCGCCGGGATTGCGTGAAGCGTGGCCAGATCCTCTCCCTCCTCGGGTACCTCCAGGCTGCCCTTGAAGCGCACGCCTGTTTCCATCGAGAGGAGCGGCGTCATGACGGAGCCGTTGAGGATGGCCGGCTCGAGCAGCGCGATCTTTTCCGTGGCGGCCACGTTGCCGATGATCGTGCCGCAACTCACGATGGACCGGGCGCGGACCGTGGCCCGGATCACGGCGGTCCGGCCGATCAGCAGCACCCCCTCGGTATGGATCTCGCCGTCGACCTTCCCGTCGATGCGGATGGTGCCGTCGTAGCGAAGAATGCCTTTGAACTCCGTGTTGACGCCGACATGGGCGGTCATTTCCTGCTCGACGCCCGTCGACAGCGCACCCTCATCCTGCATCCGGTCCATCAAGGCGGTGCCGGCGGCCTGTCCCTGTTCGAGTTCGTCAGTCCGTTCAAACATGGTGGTTCCTTTCCTTGAGATAAGTTCGCCGTGTGCCGTGGCGGGAAGGGTCGGGCAAACCCCGCCGAGGAGGTTTGAGCAGAAAGCATGCCACCGCATGGACATGAG
>DASWIN010000124.1:0-3291 GCA_036397655.1 Nitrospiraceae bacterium
TCGCTTCCCTCACCCCTAGCCCCTCGCCCTCCGGGAGAGGGGCTAGGGGTGAGGGAGGCAACCGCATCATGTTGCCCCGGGAGAAAGGTTGGGATGAGGGAAGACAACGCCTCTCGCACGGTTACGTCATACTTGATAGTAATCCCTACTTCGACTTTGGACGCTGCTCGAATGGGCCCTCGACAGGCTCGCGGCTCGCCCTGGCTTCCTCCATGCGCTTGAGGTAGTGCCGCCACATTTCTTCCTGCTGAAGGCCGTAGTCATAGAGCAGGTCCCACGAATAGATGCCGGTATCGTGGCCGTCGGAGAATGTGAACTGGATGGCGTAGGTGCCGACCGGCTCGATATGCTTGATCTCGACATTTTTCTTGCCGACTTGGAGGACCTCCTGGCCGGGCCCGTGGCCGCGCACCTCCGCAGACGGCGAGTAGACCCGCAGAAACTCGCAGGGGAACTGGAACGTCTTGCCGCCGGCAAACGAAATTTCCAGGATGCGGGACTTCTGGTGCAGCTTGATTTCGGTCGGTTGTGGCGTATGGGTGTCCATGCGGCTATTCAGGAGCGTGTTCGCGCGGCGCTACGGCCTACTTCTGCTTCTGTGACGGCGGGACGTAGCCGGCGGCAACGTCGGCGCCGCCGCCGAAGAAATATTTGTCCGTCTGCTGCGCGAGGTAGTCGCGCGCCTTCTTGTCGGCGAGATTGAGCTGGTTCTCGTTCACCAGCATCTTCTGGTGCTCGAGCCACTGCTTCCACGCTTCCTTCGACACGTTCTCGAAGAGGCGCTTGCCGAGCTCGCTGGGATAGGGCGGGAAATCGAGCCCCTCGGCCTCGCGCCCGAGCTTGATGCACTTGACCATCCTCGCCATGTTCACGCTCCACGATAACAATAATGACTAGTCCCAGCGATTGTCGCGAACCTGGATCACGCCGTTTTCGACGCGAACCGGAAACGTCGCGACCGGCTCGTAGGCCGGGGCGGTCAGTGCCGCACCGGTCCTGATGCAGAAGCGCGCGCCGTGGCGCGGGCAGACGATCTCTTCTCCCTCGATGGTTCCGCCAGTCAGTTGCCCGCCGTCGTGCGTGCAGACGTCCTCAATCGCGTAGTAGTCGCCGCCGAGGTTGAACACCACGACGCTCGCGCCGTCCACGTCCACCACGCGGTGGCTGCCGGGCGCCAGCTCGCCGGCCTGCACTACCGTGATCCAGTCAGACATCCTCAAAATTAGCCGCCAAGGCGCCAAGAACGCCGGGGAAATCGAAATCAAATCGCTCAACCATTCAGCTCGGCCGCGGCGCTTTAGCGACTTCGGCCGGAGCGAGAGTCAGACTGGCGTTTCACGCTTACCATAGCGGCCTGCCAAGGTTTTCGGTGAATGAAGAAAACATGATGTTGAAGCTGATGCTTACCCTCTCTTTTTCGCTCATATTCGTGTCGACGGAGTGTTGCAGGTAGGCCGGGAAAACGAGAAGAGTGCCATTACTGACTTTCACCACAACCTGATCGGTATTCTCGGCCGTAAGCTCCACGACCGGAGGCCTGATGATGCCGGTCTGATTTCTCGGGTCGTGAAAGTTTATTGTGTCTGCGCCGGAGTGAGTTCGAACGTAATACGCGCCACTCAAGAAGTTATTGGGGTGACTATGGGACCGGTGTGCGGCACCCCTGGCGAGAACATTGGCCCAACAGCCGGTAATCTGGAAGGCGTCACAACCTATTCTCAAGAATTGCAGAACGCTTTTCGTCGCGTGGTTTGCACAGGAAACAAGATCCTGAAATTCTTCGAGTTCATGCAATGTCCGATCTGACTGCCACCCTTGTCCAGACGCCAGTTGCGGCTCATCTCGCCTCATCCTTTCAAGCGCCGCCAGAATCTTCGCATTTATCGCTTCGTGCTGCTCTGCCTTGAGTTGAATCTTCCAGATTAGCGTCGGAAACATCGGAATGACATCCGATCCCTCGAACAACCGATGACCCTCTTCCGCCATAAGCAATTTTGCGTCTTGGCATTCTTGTCGGTTCAATTATTGTTCGTGGGTTTCCTGGCTGTCCTGGCGCCTGGGCGGCTAACTTCCTTCAGACAGCAACGACTTCGATGTCCGGCTCGATCTGCCGCACCAGATTCTCGATTCCGGTCAACGTGCCGGAGATCGAGCTCGGGCAGCTGCCGCACGCGCCCTGGTAGTGCACCATCAGGCGGTTGCCCTCGATGCCAAGCACGTAGAGATCGCCGCCATCGCCCTGGAGATAGGGCCTGACTTGTTCGTCGAGGATCTCATTGATCTTGTCCAGTCGCGCGCGGTCCGAATCGCTGAGGTCCTCGGCTTTGACGGCATCGGAGGCCTGCGCCGCGAGTCGGGCCGAGTGCTCATCGGCCGCCGGCGCGTCGCGTATCGGCACCGCGAGCTTGCGCATCAACTCCTGCCAGTCCGCCTCGCCGTCCTGCGTGACCGTAATCCAGTGGTCCACGTAGAAGACGTTTACGACATGTTCGAGCTGGAACAGCCGGCTCGCCAGCGGGTCGTCCTTCGCCTGATCGGCGCTGTCGTACGAACGCGTGATCCCCCAGGTCAGCGGTTCCCTGAGGATGAACTTCATCGCGTTCGGATTCGGCGTCGGCTCGATTTCGGCAATTTTCGGCATGGCTCAACCCAAATTAACCGCCAAGGCCGCCAAGAGAAACCAAATCCAGATAAGAAGTCTTCGTCTTCACTTTCATTCCTATCTCGCATCCTTGCGGTTCGTTTGTCCTGACTCTGTCTGTAATTCTTGGCGTGCTTGGCGATCCTGGCGGTTCATATTGCCTTTCACGCATTGCCCATCGGGGCGTGCATGGGATCGGCATCGGCCTCGGTTGACGTGGTGCCGATCGCATTCAGCGCCGCGTGCAGGGTATGCCACGGCAGGATCGCGCATTTGACCCGGGTCGGCAGATCGCGCACGCCGGCGAATACGGTGAGACGCCCCAGGTGATGCGGCTGCGCCGGATCCAGCGTCCCGATCGCCATGTCGCGGAATTCCTGCACCAGCCGCTCGGCGTCGGCGCGGGCCTTGCCCTTGACTGCGGCCGTCATCATCGATGCGGACGCCTTGCAGATCGCGCACGAGTCGCCCTCGAAGCCGATGGCCTCCACGGTGTCATCCGCCAGCCGGAGCGCCAGATGGATATGGTCGCCGCACAGCGGATTCACGCCCTCCGACTTGTGGGTCGAGTCCGGCGGCAGGCCCCAGTTCCGCGGCTTGCGGTTGTGGTCGAGGATCACTTCCTGATAAAGCTGTTTGCTGTCAGCCAT
>DASWIN010000125.1:0-3602 GCA_036397655.1 Nitrospiraceae bacterium
AGCCAACTCAGGCCCACGTTCGACGGGGAACGCAGGCTGAGGGAGGTGAGCGGATTACAGGTGCTGGGGACCATCGCCATGGCCTGGACCGACGAGCAGAAAAGGCGCCGGACCCGGGGATTGATTGCTCTCCTGTTTTCCTTATTGAGCCTGTTGTCGGCTTATGTCGCGATTATGGCGTCGCTCATGATGACGGTCTCGAGGGTCTAGCATGAGCATCATTGAAAGAATGGCGGAACTGCTTGGGTCGGTTCCGCAGACTCACCAGAAACCTTCGGCGGCAGGTGAGGGAGCCGATACCCAAAAGCCGGACCTGATCGAGCGGGTCGCAAGCGACCTGAGCCGCCGCCCCGAATTCCCTGGGGAGAAGGGTCTTGCGGGGGATCCCCGGGCTAGGGAAAGGTCCGCGCATCCCCCCATTAGCAGGCCTGCACGGACTCTCAGGGTTGATCGGGACCGGATGCGTCGGCAGAGCATGATTACGCCCGACGGCGAGCGCACCCTGATCGCCGAGTGTTTCCGGCGCATCAAGCGGCAAGTCCTGGCGAATGTAGCCGGTCCCAGGACCGGCGCGCCGCCGGCCAATCTCGTCCTTGTGACGAGCGCCCTGCCAAGGGAAGGCAAGACGTTCTGCGCGATCAATCTTGCGATCAGCATTGCCCTGGAAAGGGAGCGCACCGTGTTGCTGGTGGACGCCGATATCGCCAAGCCGTCCGTTCTACAGGCGTTCGGCCTGGAGCCGGGTAAGGGATTGATGGACGTGCTGCTCGATCGCCGGATCGACCCGGCAGAGGTGCTGTTGAAGCTCGATGTCGGAAAGCTCACGCTCATGCCACCCGGCAACGCGCATGAGCACGCTCCCGAGCTGCTGGCGAGCGACGCGATGCGTGAGCTGCTGCATGAACTGGCCGAGCGCTACCCCGACCGCATCATCATCTTTGATTCCCCGCCGCTCCTCTCGGCAAGCGAGGCCGGCGTACTGGCGAGTCAGGTGGGGCAGATCGTCTTAGTGGTGGAAGCGGGCAAGACCTCCGAAGCCACGCTCAAGGACGCGCTGGGCCATATCGATTCGAGCAAGCTTGCCGGCTTGTTGCTCAACAAAGGCGAAATCCAGAACCTCGGATACGGCTACGGCTACGGCGGATATGGCTAGGGCGCGAGGCGGCGCGCAGCGGACATTGTTGGCAAGCCTCGGCGACGGCGTTTCCTGCTATTACCTGCTGCGATTCCTCCCGCTGTTTACCCTGCTCGCCTGCCCGGCCTGGGCTGCCAGGTGGGACATCGTTCCCACACTTTCGGTCGCGGAAACCTATACCGATAATGTATTTCTGGTGCAGGACGCGTCTAAGGAGAGTGATTGGGTCACGCAGGTTATCCCGGGTATCTCAATCACGGCCACTGGAGCCCGTTTGCGATTCAATCTCAACTACGCTCCTGAGGCCACTTACTATGCTCGCGGACAGGCAGACAATCAGGTATTCAACCGAGGGAACGCGCTCGGCGTTGCCGAGCTCGCGAAACAGTTCCTGTTTGTCGAGGCCGGAGCCAGTGTCAACCAGTATGACGTTTCGCCCCGGGGCCCCATCACGACGAGCAATATCAATGTGACGGGAAATCGAGCCACGGTCGCGAATTATTTTGCAAGTCCCTATGTTCGACGCTTTGGAGCGGACATTCAGGCCGAGGCGCGATTTACTTACAGCGTGGTGAAATCCGACGATACGCCGGAACTCGTGAATAGCGCAGCGGACCGCGTCAATCTGCGGCTGGCAAACGGCCCAGCGTATAAGGTGCTCACCTGGGACCTTGCCTATAGTAGGGAGAGCATCCGCTACGACGAGACTCAGCAGGACACGGACACTGAGCTGATCACGGCGAACGCGCGGCGGCTGATCACCTACACCGTGGGCCTGACCGCACAAGTGGGCTACGAACGCTATGAGCGCGGAGTCATCGTGCCGGAATCGGAAGGGGGCTCGTGGAGCGCAGGACTCGATTGGACGCCATCGCCGCGCACGCGTCTTGCAGCGGCCGGCGGTCAACGGTTCTACGGTGAATATTACCTCTTCGATTTCAAACACCGCACGCGCCTCACGACATGGGGCGCCAGCTACAGTCAGAACGTCACGACCACGCGCTCGGAGTTCTTCATTCCGGTTACGACGAGCACGGCCGGATATCTGGACACTTTGTTCTCGTCACGATTCCCCGACCCGGTGGAACGGCGGAAGGTGGTGGAAGAATTCATCGCCCGGACGGGGCTTCCGCCGGGCCTGGACTCTCCAGTCAACTTCTTCACCACCCAGTTGTTTCTCGCAAAAAGGTGGCAGGCATCGACCGGTTTTCTGGGGGTCAGAAACGTTCTGATCGCCAATGTGTTTAGTGAAAACAGAGAAATCCTGGCCGGCGACTTGATATTGCCTAACGCGCCCAACGCAACCAAACAGACCGGGACGAGCCTGGTGTGGAATTGGCGTATGACGGCACAGACTGCCTGGAACCTGAATGGGGCTTACAGCCGTATCGAGACTCCCTTTACCGGACAAACCGATCGTGTTACCTACATCGGGATGGTTCTCACCCGGCAATTCGAGCCCGGGCTTTCCGGCACTCTGGGTTACCGCAGGCAGCAGAATGACTCAAATTTTGGCGCGTCCAGCTACACGGAAAATGCCGGATTCGCGAGCCTTCAAATGCGGTTTTAACGCTTCATGTACGAAAATTATTATCATTTCAAGGCCAAGCCGTTTCAGCTGAGCCCCGATCCCCGCTTTTTCTACTCCAGCAGGGGCCACCGCCGCGCCATGGCCTACCTGGTGTACGGCGTGCATCAGGGCGAGGGATTCATCGTCATCACGGGGGAAATCGGCGCGGGCAAGACGATGTTGGCGGGCACGCTCGCTGGCAAACTTGCATCGGCAAACCTTGTGCTGGCTCAGGTCGTGAGTACTCAGTTGATAGCCGATGACATGGTGCGGATGGTGGCTGCAGCATTTGGTCTACCCCATGACAGCAGCAAGGCGGTGTTGCTCAATCGAGTGGAGCAGTTTCTGCTCCTGTGCCACAGGCAAGGAAAGCGAGTGCTCTTGATAGTGGACGAGGCGCAAAACCTTCCGGCGGCATCCGTGGAGGAACTCCGGATGCTGTCGAACTACGTCAGCGCCACCAAACCCCTTCTTCAGACCTTCCTCCTGGGCCAGCCGGAGTTCCGAAGGACTTTGCAGAATCCCGAGATGGAGCAGCTCAGACAACGGGTCATCGCCTCCTGCCACCTGGGTCCATTGGACAGGGCCGAGACCGAAGCCTATATCGTGCACCGGCTCCAGACCGTGGGCTGGCAGGGCGACCCTACGTTTAGCGAGGACGCCTTCGCTGCCGTTCATCAGTTCACTGGCGGTATTCCGCGCAAGATCAACATTCTGTGCGACCGCCTTTTGCTGTTGGGCCGCCTGGACGAATTGCATGCATTCACCGTTAAGGAGGTCGCCAAGGTGATCGAAGAGCTGCCGCAGCAACGTGCGCCGGTGAATCTCGGGGTCGGCCAGGAAGGGGAAGGTTGATGCCGCGCATTCCTGAATGCGCCCCCATACTTTGCGTAGTGG
>DASWIN010000126.1:0-2576 GCA_036397655.1 Nitrospiraceae bacterium
AGCCAACTCAGGCCCACGTTCGACGGGGAACGCAGGCTGAGGGAGGTGAGCGGATTACAGGTGCTGGGGACCATCGCCATGGCCTGGACCGACGAGCAGAAAAGGCGCCGGACCCGGGGATTGATTGCTCTCCTGTTTTCCATATTGAGCCTGTTGTCGGCTTATGTCGCGATTATGGCGTCGCTCATGATGACGGTCTCGAGGGTCTAGCATGAGCATCATTGAAAGAATGGCGGAACTCCTTGGGTCGGTTCCGCAGACTCACCAGAAACCTTCGGCGGCAGGTGAGGGAGCCGATACCCGAAAGCCGGACCTGATCGAGCGGGTCGCAAGCGACCTGAACCGCCGCCCCGAATTCCCTGGGGAGAAGGGTTTTGCGGGGGATCCCCGGGCTAGGGAAAGGTCCGCGCGTCCCATTAGCAGGCCTGCACGGACTCTCAAGGTTGATCGAGACCGGTTGCGACGGCAGAGCATGATTACACCCGACGGCGAGCGCACCCTGATCGCCGAGTGTTTCCGGCGCGTCAAGCGGCAAATCTTGGCGAATGTGGCTGGTCCCAGGACCGGCGCCCCGCCGGCCAATCTCGTCCTTGTGACGAGCGCCCTGCCAAGGGAAGGCAAGACGTTCTGCGCGATCAATCTTGCGATCAGCATTGCCCTGGAAAGAGACCGCACAGTGTTGCTGGTGGATGCCGATGTCGCCAAGCCGTCCGTTCTACATGCGTTCGGCCTGGAGCCGGGTAAGGGATTGATGAACGTGCTGCTCGATCGCCGGATCGACCCGGCTGAGGTGTTGTTGAAGCTCGATGTCGGCAAGCTCACGCTCATGCCGGCCGGCAACGCGCATGAGCACGCTCCCGAGCTGCTGGCGAGCGACGCGATGCGTGAGCTGCTGCATGAAATGGCCGAGCGCTACCACGACCGCATCATCATCTTCGATTCTCCGCCGCTCCTCGCGGCAAGCGAGGCCGGCGTCCTGGCGAGTCAGGTGGGGCAGATCGTCTTGGTGGTGGAAGCGGGCAAGACCTCCGAGGCCACGCTCAAGGACGCGCTGGGCCATATCGATTCGAGCAAAGTTGCCGGCTTGTTGCTCAACAAGGGCGAAATCCAGAACCTCGGATACGGCTACGGCTACGGCTACGGCGGATATGGCTAGGGCGCGAGGCGGCGCGCAGCGGACATTGTTGGCAAGCCTCGGCGACGGCGTTTCCTGCTGCTACCTGCTGCGGTTCCTCTCGCTGTTTACCCTGCTCGCCTGCCCGGCCTGGGCTGCCAGATGGGATGTCGTACCCTCCGTGTCGTTTGCTGAAACATTTACCGACAACATATTTCTTGCTGAGGACACAGCGAAGGAGAGTGATTGGGTCACTCAAGTCATCCCGGGAATACGGATTGATGCCACCGGGGCCCGGTTGAAGTTTAATCTCAATTACGCGCCGGAGGCCGTCTATTACTCTCGAGGGCAGAAGGAAAACCAGATTTTCCAACGGGGCAATGCGGTCGCCACCGCAGAGCTTGCGAAGCAACTCCTGTTTCTCGAGGCCGGCGCCAAGGTCGATCAGTATGACGTTTCGCTCGAGGGCCCCCTTACCACAAGCAACGTCAATATCACCGGAAACCGCGCCACGGCGACGACGTTTTTCGTTAGCCCCTATCTTTTGCGCGACTTCGGGTCTGCTGTCCGCGGAGAGGTGCGATATACCTACAGCGTTTGGAACACCGACGATCCGACCATCCTCTCCGACAACGACGCAAACCGCGTCAACGTGCGGCTCGCGAGCGGCCCCGCATTCAGGCGGCTTACCTGGAATCTTGCGTATAACAGGGAGGACATTAAGTACGAGACCGATCAGGAAACGCTCACGGAGGTGAGCACGGCCAACGCCCGGCTGCTGATTACTCCAACTGTCGGCGTGCTGGCACAGGGAGGGTACGAAAGCTATGATTCCGGCATACCCGGGTCGATATCGGATGGACCGAGGTGGAGCGCAGGTCTTGAATGGACGCCGACGCTCCGTACGCGTCTTGCCGGAACCGCTGGCCGGAGGTTTTTTGGTGATACATATAGTTTTGATTTCCGCCACCGCACCCGTCTGACGACGTGGAGCGCCAGCTACAACGACGATGTCACCACCGCGCGCGATGAGTTCTTCATTCCTGCGACGAGCAACACAGCCGGATCTCTGGACCAGTTGTTCTTGTCCAAGATCCCCGATCCGGTCGCGCGGCAAAAGGCGGTGGAGGATTTCATTGCCCGGACGGGGCTCCCACCGAGCCTCAGCGAACCGGTCAACTTCTTCAGCGACCAGATATTCCTCGTGAAAAGATGGCTGGCATCGGCAGGTATCTTAGGAGTCCGAAACACTCTGGTCTTCAATGCATTCAAGGAAACCCGTGATGTGCTGTTTGCTGGCATAGTTCGGCCCGGTTTTGGCGATTTCGCCGCGAGCAACACGATCCGGCAGACCGGGGCCGGCCTTGCGTGGAATTGGCGCGTGACGCCATGGACCACCTGGAATCTGGGTGGGAGCTACGGCCGTAACGAATTCCTCGACAGCGACCGGGTGGACCACCTC
>DASWIN010000127.1:0-6555 GCA_036397655.1 Nitrospiraceae bacterium
TTCAGGCGCTGCGCGCAGATCTTGGAGCCGGCCACCATGGCGGCCACCTTCTGTTCCTCGATCACTTTCCACTCGATGAACTCCTCGATGTCCGGGTGATCCAGGTCGAGACAGACCATCTTGGCGGCGCGTCTCGTGGTGCCGCCGGACTTGATGGCGCCGGCGGCACGATCGCCGATTTTCAGAAACGACATCAGGCCGGAGGACCGGCCGCCGCCGGACAGCGGCTCGTTGTCTCCACGGAGCTTGGAGAAGTTCGTGCCGGTTCCCGATCCGTATTTGAACAGCCGCGCCTCCCGCGTCCAGAGATCCATAATGCCGCCATCATTGACGAGATCGTCTTCGATGGATTGAATGAAGCAGTTGTGTACGATCACATTATTGGACAGGTACTGACCGCTCTCGGTCTGAATGTCGTAGACATCCTGAATACCCACAGCCTCGATCCGCTCGATGACTTCCTCCCGCAACGAAGGCAGTTGCTTGCCGGGGAATCGGTTCGAGCAGGACGCCTCCAACTTCTGCCGTTTATCCTCCGACACGAATCCAATCAGATCACGGAATCGCGCGCGCGCCTCGGCATAGCCGATGGAAACAAAATACGGCGTCCGCCGATTTTCCCGCGTTTCCACTCCACGTTGAATGCGAGCGTAAATGCCGAGATTCAACAGCAGGGCCTGAACATCGAGCGCCAGTTGCTGCGAGATTGTCGTCAACACCACATCGGCCGTGCGGGATGACCGGGCCCGGAGCCTGACCGTCCCGTCGGCCTGGAACAGGGCCGAAAGATAGGCTGCCTGCGCCTGGCGCCCCGCCATCCTGACTGCCGCGGGCATGGCAAGGTCGGCGTCGCCTCGCAACAATGCATACTTCTCGACGAACGGACGGAGCGCTTCCCCATAGAGACGAATGCGGCGGACATCCATGTCTGCCGACTGCGTCTCGACCGTGCGGACATGATAATGCATCCCCGCAAAGACCCGCTGTACCCGGTCGAGCACGAAGCTGAATTCGTTCTTGTCGATCGTCATGAACTCGACGGTGAGGCTGCGGTTCGTCCCCTCCTGATACTGGCCGACGAACCCATCGCCCTGCAGCCATCCGGCCAGCGCCGCCTCATCCGATTCGACTGCGCCGGCCTCCTTCGAAACGACGGTCCGAGTCGAAAGCTGCATGCGCATGCCGGGCGTCAATTTGTCTACCCGACGCCACTCTCCCTCCGAGCGACGCACATCCAGCGCATACACCACGTGATCGGCAGTGGCTTCAATGCACAGGCCGTTCTTCAAGACGATTCTGAAAACCGGCTTGCGTCCATTCGCCTTGATGGCAACGACACGAGTCGTCCCCTTCGCATGGTCGCGCCCGTCGAAAACTTCCAGACCGATCAGTTTCCCGGTCACGATATCGCCGATCGGCATCGGTCCCTGGGGCGTCGAAATCAGGGCATGATACGGTTGGCAGGCGTGGGGCTGCGGGTGCTCGAAGGCATTGGCGGCCTTCGTCATGTGCTTGGACTTGGGATCCATGTAATAGTGGCCCTGCGCGGGTCCCGAGAGCCCGTAGGCGAAATGCAGGCCGGTATTGAACCATTGTGGAGAATTGGGGGCCGCCATCTGGCGCGCCAGCATGTGGCACATTTCATCGTAAAAAGCGGCGGCGTCCTCCTTGGTGTTGAAATAGCCGTACGTTTTCCCCCAGTGCGTCCAGCAGCCGGCCAGCCGGTGGAATACCTGCCGGGCATCATGCTCCCCTCCCGGCACCGGTTTTCCATCCGGTCCGGTCAGGGGTTTGCCGTCGGAGCCTGTCTGCGGAATACCCGCCTTGCGAAAATACTTCTGAGCCAGAATATCGATGGCCAATTGGGTCCACTGCTCGGGAATATCAATGTTGTCGAGCTTGAACACAATGGACCCATCGGGGTTTCTGATCTCAGAGGAACGCTTCACGAACTGGATCCCTTCATAAGGACCCTGCCCCTTACGCGTAAATCGACGTTCGATCCTCACTCCATCCCTCCTTGGCTTGTTACCGCAAGCATTTTCCGGTCACGCCCCTACAAGCTCACTCGTTTGAGCGTTTAGAAATTAAAAAGACGGATATCTCTAGGCTCTGAGATATCCGTCTATCCTATTGATAATTAAAAATAAATAAAGATTTCTGGCCTTCCGTAACGCATCTATGAGTACAGGATAACTCCATCGCACATCCCTATGGGCAGTTAGAAAGCCAGTAAGACGGAAGGAATAAAAGTGGGTGGGACTATAGGCCTAAATCTAGGGCTTGTCAAGGGTATTTATACCACATATAGTGGTTTTGTTGTGGATAGCTTGAAAAAGCTGTGAATAGCTTAATTTACGCTCAGGTAGCGGATTCGCCCACTATCGAGGCCGGATTTATTAACAGAATGGGGGTGTTGATTTGAGGTGGATTGCAGCGGGATTCAACGGAACGCAAAACTATTTCCGGAGGGTCGGGACCAGCTGCCCGAGTTTCATCGTGGCCTCATCGACACCTTCAAGGGGGACAAACCTGGTAGCCACCCCGACGACCACGATTTTCTGCTCCAGCACATGGGACTCGAACAGAGAAAAGAGGCCGAAGTTGCGGCGACGGGTATGTTTCTGCAGCACCAACTCAATCAGTTTCGGTCCCTGGGTCGCGTAGAGGCTGTGAATCAGCGTGCGTTCCTGCCCCGAGAGGGATTGATCCATTCGTCCCACCGCCTGCCCAAGCTGGGCTTGGAGAAATGCACCATAGTCCTGTGAAGTCGGGTTGGTCGACGTCAGGGCGACAGAGAGTCCAAGCAGGACAACGACGACGGCAAGGCTCCTATTGCTCACAGTTCTCCCCGCTTCGCGACCGATCCATCATGCTGCCCGATGCTGGCCGAGTCAAGGCGCGTTGACAATCGTCTGCCGCTCGCCTATCGTGCGCGCAACCGCCCGTTGAATCCAACCCACAAGGAGGATTGCCATGTATGTCTGGAGCAAGAGCGTCGCCCTGGGTCTGCTGGCCGCCTGCGCCGTCCTGACTGGAATCTTTTTCCTGGAGGAACCAGGCGCCGCCATGAGCACGCTTAAGAGTCATACGACGTTCTGGATCACCCTGAACTATGCCGGTCTCGTCATCTGGCTGTTCATCTGGATGATCGATCAGGCCAACGTGCGTGGGAAAAACGTCTGGCTCTGGCTAGCGCCCTTCCTGTTCGCCCCCCTGCCCACGCTGATGCTCTATATCCTGGTCCTGCAGCGCAAGGCCGCCTGATCGTCTCGACGCCGTTCAGATGGCCGGCAGGTGGCGGCGCAACCGCCAGAGCGCCCACAGCCCGGGCAGCGACGCCAGGAACGTGATGAAATAGAACGGCGTCCACCCGACCGCCTCGGCCAGATAGCCGGAAGGCGGCCCGACAAACACACGCCCCACTGACGCCAGCGCGGAGAGCAACGCAAACTGCGTGGCCGTGTAGCGATGGTCGCAGAGGCCCATCATGAGGGCGACCATCGCGGTCGTGCCCATGCCGCCTGACAGGTTTTCGAACGCGACCGCCGTCACCATCACGCCGTAGTCTTTCCCCGCTTCCGCCAGCACCATAAACGACAGGTTGGAGCAGGCCTGCAGGACGCCGAACGCCATCAACGAGCGATAGAGCCCCAGGCGGTTCAGCAACGCGCCGCCGACCAAGGCGCCGACGATCGTCGCGCCCAACCCCATCCCCTTGTTCACCAACCCGACGTCCGTCGGTGTGAACTGCACACCCCGGATCAGAAACGCCGTCGTCAGGGATGCGGCAAACGCGTCGCCGAACTTGTAGAGCACGATCAGCAGGAGCAATCCGACCGCCATTTTCCTGGAAAAGAATTGCCGGATCGGCCCCAGGACGGCGTCGGCAAGACTTTGGGGAGGCTTGCCCGGATCGGCGGGCTCCGGACTCGCCAGCGTCGCCGCGACGCCGACCAGCAGGCACCCGGCCATCAGAATATAGGTCGCATGCCACCCGATCTGCTCGGACAGGATCAACGCGCCGGCGCCCGAGACCAGCATCGCCAGCCGATAGCCGGTCACCGAGACGCCGGCGCCGATCCCGCGTTCCTCCGGCTTGAGCACATCGGTGCGATAGGCATCGAACACGATGTCGTGCGAAGCCGAGAGAAACGCGACTGCCAGCGCCACCACGGCGACGGCAACGGGCACCCGGCCCGGCTCCAGCATGGCCAGTATCAGAATCCCCGCCAACAATCCAAGCTGGGCCGCCAGGATCCAGCCGCGCCGGCGCCCCAGCCACGGCAGGCCGAAGCGGTCCATCAGCGGCGCCCAGAGAAATTTCAAAGTGTATGGAAGCCCGACGAGCGAGAAGAGGCCGATCGTCTGCAGATCGACGCCGTCCACCGTCAGCCACGCCTGCAAGGTTCCGGCGGTCAGCGCCAGCGGCAGCCCGGAGGCAAACCCCAGCGGCAGCATCATGCCGATGCGGCGGCTGAACAGAAACGCACCAGGAGAGGACGGCTTCACTCGAATCGAGTCAGGAGGGTCATGAACCCGCATTATTCATGACGGTTCGTAGCGAAATCGCGCAGCCGCGTCGCGAGACCGGCGCGCGGAGCCGCGAAGGACCGAGGCGTACTTGAAACAGTACGTCGAGGGACTGAGAGGCGAGCCCGCCATACCAAGCTTCGCTTGAGCCGCCGCGTTCAATCAAATCGCGGCGGAGAGGCCCTTTGCCTCCAGTAGGCTTAGATACATTTGGCTGCACGCAGGCTTGTCGCAGCAGCGGATCGGCGATTGCAGTAGAAGCGTTCATGGATAATGCGGGTTGATTAGCAGGGCTGGCCGTTGAAGGTGCAGGATTTGTAGCGGGACACGTCGAATTCGATGTTTTCCTGGTAGACCTGTTCGTTGCCGTTGACCCCGTCCATGGTCGGGTCGTTCCACATCGTGTGGTTCCACCAGTAGAACAGCGGGTTCGGCGCGGTATAGTAGACGGGATTGCCGTAGGTGCTGCGTGTGTGATCCATCACCGACCGTCCGGTGATGTAATCCACCACGCCGTCGCCCTTTAATGAATAGAGCATGATGAACAACCGGGATTCGTGGTCGTAGATTTCGTCCAGGCGCAGGCTGATGTCCGGCTCGATGGGGAGGATGGGGAGATTGTCCTTCGATGCGGCGGCGGGCAGCGCGAAGCACGACAGCAGCAAGCAGGCTCCGACGATCCAGATTCTCGCGCTCCGCATACCGTGCCCCTCAGCGTAGAACCGGCAAGACAGGCAACACGTAGGGCGGCATCCTAACACAGCCGCTCCTTGCCGTCTACGTGCGTTCCTCCCTATAATGGTCTGCAATGAAGACCGACCGTCCCCGCGCTTCGCTCCATACGCTCGGCTGCCGCCTGAACCAGGCGGAAACGGCGCTGCTCGCCGACCGCTTGCAGCATGACGGCTACCAGATCGTGGAGTACGGCCGGCCGACCGAGCTGCTGGTCCTCAACACCTGCACCGTCACCGGCGAAGCGGAGCGGATCTGTCGTTATGAAATTCGAAGGACGCTCCGGCACTCCCCGCAGGCCTTCGTGGCCGTGACCGGCTGCTATGCCCAGACCGGCATCGAGGCGCTGCGCCGCACTCCCGGAATCGACCTGATCGTCGGCAACCGGCACAAGATGTCGCTCCCTTCGCACCTGCCGCCCCCATCGGCACTCAAGAAGCAGCCGAAACCGGCGCTCCTGCATACCAAGACGATCGACCGTGATGAATTTGTGCTGGAGGGCATCGGCGACTATGACGCAACGCGCGCCAACCTCAAGATCCAGGACGGCTGCAACTTCATGTGTTCGTTCTGTCTTATTCCTGCTGCTCGCGGGCGTGAACGGAGCCGCCTGATGGACGATGCAATCCGGGAGGCGGAAGCGCTCGTGGCACGCGGGCACCGGGAAGTGGTCCTGACCGGCGTGAACATCGGTCGGTATGAACAGGACGGCCGCTCGCTGCTCGACTTGATCCGGCGATTGGAGCAGATCGAAGGGCTGGACCGGATCAGAATCTCGTCCATCGAGCCGACCACGGTTCCGGACGAGCTCCTGGAATACATGGCCACGTCGAGCAAGCTGTGCCGGCATCTGCATCTCCCCCTGCAGAGCGGGGACGACGGCGTGCTGCGCATGATGAACCGGCGCTATAGCATGAGGGACTATGTGTCATGTGTGGAGAAGGCGATGCGCCGGATCCCCGACCTGGGACTCGGCACTGACGTGCTGGTCGGCTTTCCGGGTGAAACAGACGCCCACTTCGCCAACACGCTCGCTGCGGCGGCCGAGCTGCCATTTGCCTACCTCCATGTGTTCGCCTATTCGAAGCGGCCCGGCACCTCCGCCTCGAACCTGGCGCCTGCCGTACCGGCCGCCGCGGTGAAGTCTCGACGCACGGCCCTTGCGGAACTGTCCCGCGCCAAGCGCATGGCGTTTTACCAGCGATACGCCGGCCGAACCGTCGACGTGCTCTTCGAAGCAAAGGACGACATCGGCCGCTGGACCGGGCTGACGAGCAATTATATGCGTGT
>DASWIN010000128.1:0-13385 GCA_036397655.1 Nitrospiraceae bacterium
AAGTAGGCAGCGGCGGCTTGCAGGATGATCAGACTGTAGGCAAAATACCTCTCCGCCGCGATGTGATCGAACGCGCCTGCGCGCCGGAGCGCTTCGTCGCGCGAAGGCGCGGCGGCTCAAGCGAAGCTTGGTATTTGACGGGCTGCAAAACGCTGGTGGGTTTTCTCCGGCGGCGTCAATTGAGAGGGGCTTCGCCCGGTGAGCCGCCGGCTCAAGCGAATCTTGGTATGGAGGCGGCATGCCCAAACAGGATAAGACGGACCGACACCTGCGGTGCTCGTTCTGCGGGAAAAGCCGGGATGAGGTGCGCAAGCTGATTGCGGGTCCCACCGTCTACATCTGCGACGAGTGCGTGAACCTCTGCAACGACATCATCGCGGAGGACTGGGAAGAAGCGAAGGAAGAGATCTCCTCCAAGCTCCGCAAGCCGCACGAAATCAAACATCACCTCGATCAGTATGTGATCGGACAGGACCGGGCGAAGAAGGTTCTCGCCGTCGCCGTGCACAACCATTACAAGCGCATCTCCGCCAACGAGGTGGATGACGTCGAGCTGCAGAAGGGCAACATCCTGATGATCGGGCCGACGGGGACCGGCAAGACCCTGTTGGCGCAGACGCTGGCCAAGTATCTGGACGTGCCCTTTACCCTTGCGGATGCCACCACGCTCACCGAGGCGGGCTACGTCGGCGAAGACGTCGAGAACATCATCCTCAAGCTGCTCCAGGGGTCGGACTACGATGTCGAGCGCGCCGAGCGCGGCATCGTGTATATCGACGAGATCGACAAGATCAGCCGCAAGAGCGACAGCCCGTCGATCACGCGCGATGTATCGGGCGAAGGCGTCCAGCAGGCGCTGCTCAAGCTGATCGAAGGCACTGTGGCGAACGTTCCCCCGCAGGGCGGCCGCAAGCATCCCCATCAGGAATTCATCCAGGTGGACACGAGCAACATCCTGTTCATCTGCGGCGGAGCCTTCGTCGGGCTTGAAGCCATGATTGAGCAGCGGCTCAACAAGAAGCAGATGGGATTCGGCGCGGACATCAAGACCAAGGGCGACAGGCGGCTCGGCGAGATTCTGGTGCACGTGCAGCCGGAGGACTTGCTGAAGTACGGGCTGATCCCGGAGTTCATCGGGCGGCTGCCGGTGGTGGCCACGCTGGAGGAATTGGATGAGCCGGCGCTGATCCGCGTGATGACCGAGCCCCGCAATGCGCTGATCAAGCAGTATGAGAAGCTGATGTCGTTCGAGAAGGTGAAGCTGAAATTCACCGACGGCGCGATCGCCGGCGTGGCGCGGAAGGCCTTTTTGCAGAAAACCGGCGCTCGGGGCCTGCGGGCGATCCTTGAAGAGGTCATGCTCGATCTGATGTACGAGGTGCCGTCCCAGAAGCAGATCAAGGAAGTGCTGATCAACGAAGATGTGATCGTCGGTAAGAGCCAGCCGATCCGGATCTACGAGCAGGATACGAAGTCCGCATAGCGTCCAGTCTCAGTTAGATTGTCATGACGGGGTGTTCCTTCAATACGGAACACCCCGTTGTTTTTCACGCGGTTAGAAGCTCTCTCCCACATACGCTATACTTGCCTCTTACGATTGTCACGCTGGAGGATTCGCGCGGATGAAGCTGCCCATCGTGGCCACCAAGGCTCATCAAGGCAAGTCGCTGGAACTCGATATGAAGCGGGAGACGATCACCCTGCTTGGGTCAGATGGGCAAGTCCTGGGAACGGCCAGTTGGGGGGCCATCATCGACTATATCAGCTTCTCCCAAAGGCAGGACCATCCCAGCGAGGCGCGGTTGCAACCGCGCGTGACGCTGACGGCGAAGGTGCGGTATCTGGCGCCCGACGGCTCAAACGTCGAAAGCCGGGCGACAGGCGTGGGGGGCGGCGGGTTGTTCATCGAGAGCACACGCCCGCTGGCAATCGGAACTGAACTCACCGTGTCGTTCTCATTACCGGATCGGCCCGGCGAGTGGATGGAAGGAAAAGGCCGGATCGCATGGGTCTGCCCGAGGCCCGATCAGTACACGTTTTTCCCAGGGATGGGGGTCCGCTTTACGGCAGTCGCCTCGGACACGCGGGCGCGCCTGCTCGAGTTCGTGAGCTCGCTGAAGAAATCGGACAAGCAATAGTCCGGGCTGATCGGTGCTATCCCTGCTCGATCTGTTCCAGTGCCCACGATGCCCACCGACGGACCACGGCGTTCGGATCACGCGCTGACGCCGCTCGGAGCGCCGGGACGACCGTCAGATCGCCGAACTTCCCCAGCCGAAACGCCGCTTCCCCCCTCACACCGGCATCCGCGTCGTTGAGCAGTCGATCGCGAATGGCCGGCAACGAACGCGCATCGGCCAACTCGCCAAGCGCCCCGACGGCTCCCTGCCGGACCTGTGCGTCGGAATCGGCGAGCGCCGCGATCAGGGCATGGTGCGAGGAGCCTGCCTCAAGCCACGTCAGCGCCTGAACCGCCGCGCGCCGGGTTTCAACGTCCGAATGCATCAGCCGTTCCGTCAACAACTCGATAATCGTCTGGCTGCCGCCAACGGCTCCCAGCGCCTGTCCGGCGGCCATCTTGACGGCCGGCGATGGATCATCCAGCCGCTTTGCCAGTTCCAGCCCGGCCTGATCCAGCACAGCTTCGCCAAAACGGCCGAGGGCCCAGGCGCTCATGGCGCGCACGGCCGGGTCGGCATCATCCAGGCTTCGCAACAAGGCCCCTGCCGTGTCCGGCGCGGCGATCTTCCCCAGAGCCTGTGCCGCGGTGAGCCGCATCTGGGGATCCTCATCCTGAAGGAGTTCGATCAGGCGGGCTGCGGCGGCGTTCGGATCGGTGGCGGCCTGGTTCCCGTAACAGCCACTCAGACCGGACAATAAGAGGATGGTGGGGAAGACGCGCGCGATGAAATTCCAACGGACCATTGACGAATGACGGGCGACGACTAGGCGGGCTGCGGAGGGTCTTCCTGCGTGGACGGCATCTCCTTGGCCGTCTCGATGGTTTGTTCGATCTCTTTTTGCGCCGCGTCCATTTCGGCCTGGATCGTCCGCATCTGCGGGTCCACCGTTGAGCGCACATCGTTGACGGCATGGCGAAACGTCCGTAGCGCGTCGCCGAGCCCTTCGCCAAGGTGTTGCATGTCGGAGGACGCGGGAGCCTTGGCCGGAGGCTGCGCGGCTTTCGCCTTGAGTGCCGCTTGCTGGGCCTGCACGCGGGCGACCGCATCTTTGTTGACAATGGCAGACGGTCGCTTCGCACCGGGTTTGGCCTGGGCTGATGGCGGCAGGGGCGGGTACTGGGCGCGCATCGTCGGGGCCGGCGCAGCCGCGCGCTGCTCCATCGTCGGCGGCTGATAATTGGGATAGCTTTGGGACTGGGCCGGCGGTCCCGCCTGGGCAGGAGCGGGAGGCGGAGCCTGTTTCGGTTGATAGGCTTGCGGCGCGGCGGAGGCGATGAGCGCTGCCGTCGTCCCGGGCGTCGCTTCTGGTCCCGGCTGGTACGCAGTCAGCACGGTGCGACCTCCCTGCGCCGCCGCGGCCGGTGCCGCCGTGGCGGCGGCCGGCGCTGGTGCTGCCGCAGCGGCTGTCGGCGCGGGAGCCCCCTGCGCAACGACCTGGGCTTCTTCGATCGGGGGCGGGGCAGCGGGCGCATTGGGATCGAGCGGCGGTGGCTCTTCGTGCACCGCCTTCTTGAAGCCTTTCAGCGCCTTGCCGACGCCTTCGCCCAACGCGGGCAGGCGGCTCGAGCCGAAGAGGATCAAAATGATCACCAGAATGATGATCAATTCTGAAAAGCCCATGGTCCCAAACATAGGATGATGCTATCGGTCGTGGGAGAGGGAAGTCAAGAAAAAGGCTGGCCGCCGGGTGGACTATCTCTACCATGCCGGCGGGTCGGCGATACCACCGTCAGCCTGATCTCGAACGTTGCCGCCGGCGTCACGGCTTTTTGCGCGGTGGTATGATCTTGCCCACCAACTCGTTGAATCGGTCGAGCAGGGGTTGATTCAGAGCCGTGGCAAAGTCACCGAGCCAACGCTGGATGTAAGCCAGATCGGCAGTCGGATTCTTGCGGAGCACGCTGGCGACATCTTCAAGGTCTCTGGGCCGGCCGGCAATGACCTTGTGAATGATGAGATCTTCAGGAGACACGAATCGAATCTCCTCGTCGCCGAGTTTCACGGGCGTGGTTCGTCCAAGGGCCTGCAGTTCGTAGGGCCTGAAGGAAAAAATGATATCCACGCGGATGCCCGATTCGGGTTCCAGGCACGGCAGCACCATCGTCTGCCTTGTAAATGTCTGGGGATCGGCAAGGGGGCGCAAGCTGAGCGCGTTCACGACACGCAGAACCTCGGGGAGACGATCGAGATCGACGCCGATGGTGATATCAATGTCTTTGGTGAGACGCGGCTCGCCGTACAGAAGAACGGCCTGCCCTCCGATAACCATGTAGGGGAGGCCGGCCTGGTTGAGGCCGCGCGCCAGGCGCTTAAGCAGCCGTTCGAACATTCAACGCCTGCGCCAGGCGGATATCTACCTCAATCCCGTCCAGAGGGTCTTTCAAAGGGAAGACGTTCAGAGTGCGGGCTTCCTGATAGAGGGCATCCACCAGGCGCAGGTTGCGAAGAAAGTCCGGTGCCTGCCGGCTCGCCTGCGCGCTTTCAAATGCTTCAACCAAAGCTGGGTTCGTGATCATTGGCAAGCCCTGCTGCAGCCTAGGTCATAAGACTCGCTCCATTCATAGCGTATTGGGACGACAAAATCCTGCCTATTCACCTACGACGATTTCAGAATCGGCACGATTTCTGTCTGCACCGGCTGGCCGAAGACGTGGGCCGCTCGGTCTGAAACATACACATCCAGTTCGCTCCGGATGCCGAACTCGCCGGGCAGGTAGATGCCGGGCTCGATGGAAAAACAGGTGCGGGGCAGAAGGCGGCGGCCGTCTTTCGTTTCAAAGCTGTCGATGTTGGCGCCGTTGCCATGGACTTCTTCGCCGATCGAATGGCCGGTGCGGTGGACGAACCGGTCCGCATAGCCGGCGTGACGAATGACGTTCCGGCAGACCTCGTCCACTTCCCACCCGCAGGGAAACCGGCCGGATGAGACGTGCGTGCGGACGAAGTTCAGCGCCGCATCCCGCGCGTCGCGGACGATCTGAAATACGCCACGCTGGCGCGCCGGGATCTCCCTGCCGACGAAGCCGGTCCAGGTGATGTCCGCATAGACGCTGCCCGCCGCCGGTTTCTTTGCCCAGATGTCGATCAGCACGAGGTCGCCCCTCTTGATCCGAGCAGATCCCCTGGGAGCCGGACCGTAGTGCGGGTTGGCGCTGTGGGCATTCACGGCGGCGATCGGGGGGGAGGAGGTCACGAGTCCGTGCGTCCGGAATCGCTCCATGATGAACTGCTGCAGGCCGTATTCGGTGATCGTCTTGCGCGCCGCGATGGATTTTCGCACGTGCGCGAACGCTTCATCCACGATCCGCCGGAGCTTTGTCGCCGCGTGCTTATGGGAGGCCAGTTGCCGGTCGTCCCAGACCGCTTCGAACCGCTGGACCAGGTCGGCGGAGGTGACGATTTCGATGCCGAAGCCGCGGATCAGCTCAACCGTGCCGGCATCCACGCGCGAGATATAGGGCACGGCGTTCATCGGCGAGTATTGCATGGCAACATGCGTCACGCCTTTCAGGAGGCGGCGGAGATGTGCCTGCTGCTCTTCCCACCCCGCATAGAGCACGACCTCTCCCGGAAGTTCATCGAGCACGTGAGGCTCGATGGCATGCATCAACTTGGCGGGCGTGCCACGTGCGGGGATCCAATAGTACCAGCGACGCGTGACGTGGCGGGTCGGATCGAGCTTCAAGACCCGGTAGGCGAGCGGATCGCTGACGCGGAAATCGTAAAAGAGCCAGCCATCAAGGCCGCCGGCTTCGCGCAGGGCCCGTTGGATGTCGGCGACCTGCTGCTGGTGCGACCCCGACCGGTGCATAGCCGCATCTTAGCGGATGTTGAAAACGGCCGCCAGCTTTGTTCTCGCATCGCTCGGACGCTCAACGTACGATCTTAGGTCTACGGGAGGCAAAGTAACTATCCGCTCGCATGTGATTGAAGCGAGCGGCTCAAGCGAAGCTTGGTATGTACCTCCTCGCCCCGTCGCTCGTGCGGCCGCCCACGGGGGAAGCACGCGCCTCGGCGCGTGCGGGGTAGGCGGGTGAGAAATCGGCCGTTTTGAACATCCTCACGAAACAATGGCTCACAGACATGAGAGATCAAGCCATGCTACAATTCGGTCTCGCATATGGCGCCATCTCCCCAGTCCGCCCCTGACGTGCCTCCATACCGCATCACCTTCTTCTACGGCCCCGAGCCGATGGAGCATCGGCCCGGTCTCCTGGGCTGCACCTTCAACGTGAAAAAACGGAGCTGGAAAGGCGGCGTGCAGGTGGCCGTCGAGGTGGAGGACAGCCAGGTTGCCCGTGCCCGTGACACGATCGGGTTCGAGGCGTGGCTGACACGGCTGCTCTCGACGCTGCTCGATGCCGAGCGATCGGATTATGAGAGCCGCGCGCGCGATCTGTTCGTCCAGCATCTGTGCGGGCTCAAGCTGGATCTGGCGATCGAAGCCGGCCTGCAGCAGGAGAACAGCCGTGTGGCCGGCGAGCGGTTCGTGCAGGAACTGGATGCGGCGCTGCCGGGACACAAGGATCGGCTGCTCGCAAACATCCTGGCCGAGTTGGATTTGTCGGGATACAGGGGCTCATAGCTTTGAATCAGTCCGCGAATTTGCTATAACCACCGAGCGGGCGGCATGCGAGAGGAGCGTGCCCCCAACCAAGGAGGGAAACCAGTGCGAAATTTGTTCACAAAAACCGTGACAGTCGTGGTGATGCTTGCATTCTGCAGCCTGACCATCGTGCCGATGAGCGCGGCACAGGTCATGTCCAACGAGGACGCCGAAAACACACCGACCCAATATGGATTGGGCGTGGCCAGTGTGTTTACGTCTCTTCCCTATAGCATCGGGAAGTTCGTCTTCGCCACGATGGGGGGCATCTTCGGGGGATTTACCTGGGTGTTCAGTGGGGGAAACGACAGGGCGGCCAATGCAGTCTGGGATACCAGCATGCGCGGGACCTACGTGATTACCCCCCGGCATCTGAAGGGGGAAGAGTCGATCCGTTTTCTCGGTATCCCCCCGGTTCGAGACGAGGCGCCGGCCATGCCCGCACCCGACCCTGCTCCAGCGCCTCCCGCCCCCTGATACATGACGCCTCTCATCGGCGCGTCGCCGGATGTCAACGCGGGCGAGCGTGAGGGAAGTGGTCGAGAGAGGTGCCGATGACAGGTTTTCCGTCGTGGATTTCCGGACCGCGGTCCAGGGACACAAGGCGCTGAGCCATGAAACCGATCATCGGGGTGACGCCGGATTTCAACGCGGGCGATCGCAAGGAATGGGGTGGCCGTGAGGCCACCTTCTTTCTGCGGGCCCGGTATATCCGCGCGATTGAGGATCTAGGCGGGATCCCGGTGATCCTGCCCTTGGCCGAAGACCACACGGACCGGAAACGTCTGCTGGAGAGGCTGGACGGCCTGCTGCTCACCGGCGGCGGTCCCGATTTGGCCCCCTCCCTGTACGGCGAGCGCAAGCGATACAAGTTTCTCGTCATGAGCCGCCGGCGGGCGGAGTTCGAACTGGACGTGGCACGAATGGCCGCGGCATCCAAGCTCCCGGTGCTCGGCATCTGCGGCGGAATGCAGGCGATCAACGTCGCGTTCGGGGGAAGCTTGATCCAGGATATTGCCTCGCAGCTTGACTCGCCGCTCCCACACCGGCAGCAGGCGTCGGCGACAGATCTGTCGCACACGGTGGACGTTGCGCCCAGGAGCCTCCTCCGGCGAATTCTGGGGCAGGCACGCATCCGCGTGAACAGTTCACATCACCAGTCGGTCAAGCGGGTGGCGCCGTCGCTGGTGGCCAGCGCGGTCGCCTCGGACGGCGTCATCGAAGCGATCGAGTCTCCGACACACCGGTTCCTGCTGGGCGTGCAATGGCACCCCGAGTTTCTCTATGACCGCTATGCCTTCCACCGGAAACTATTTCAGGCCCTGTTGAGATCGGCGCGGGCTTGATGGAATTTGCGAGCCTGTTCCGCACCAAATCCGTCGAGCAGATTCTCGCCGACAGCGATCATCCGGACCATCGCCTGAAGAAGACCCTCACCGCCTGGGACCTCACGATGCTGGGCATCGGGGCGATCATCGGCACCGGTATCTTTGTCCTGATCGGCACCGCGATCGTGGGGGACGCGCACCGGCCCGGCGCGGGGCCGGGCATCATCCTGTCCTTTGTGCTCTCCGGCCTGACCTGCGCCTTGGCCGCGCTTTGTTACGCGGAATTCTCGACCATGATCCCGGCTGCCGGCAGCGCGTACACCTACTCCTATGCGACGTTGGGGGAATTCCTGGCCTGGCTCACCGGCTGGAATCTCATCCTGGAATATGGCGTGGCTTGCGTGGCCGTGGCGATCGGATGGTCCGGCTACTTCAATAACATTCTCCATACGGTCGGGATTGAGCTGCCTCTGTGGGCGGTCCGCGCGCCGGCCGACGGCGGCCTCATGAACCTGCCGGCCGCGATCATCGTGCTGCTGGTGACGATCATCCTGGTGATCGGCGTGAAAGAGAGCGCGCGGACGGCCGGCGTGATCGTCATGGTCAAGCTCGCGGCCATCCTGGTTTTCCTGGCCATCGGAATGACGTCCGTCAACCCGGCCAACTGGACGCCGTTCATGCCATTCGGATTCCAGGGCGTTGGCGCCGCCGCGGCGATCGTCTTCTTCGCCTATATCGGGTTCGACGCGGTGTCGACGACAGCCGAGGAGGCGCGCAACCCGCAGCGCGACCTGCCCATCGGGATCATCGCCTCGCTCGTCATCTGCACGGTGCTCTACGTGGCCGTCGCCGCGGTGCTGACCGGCATCGTGCCGTATGAGAAAGTGGACGTCCACGCGCCGGTCGCCGAGGCACTGCGTGTGGCCGGCTTCCAGTGGGGCGCGGCAATCGTCGCGGTGGGCGCCCTGGCCGGCATCACGAGCGTGCTGGTCGTGATGATGATCGGGCAGATTCGAGTGTTTTTCGCCATGTCGCGCGATCGGTTGCTGGGGCCGTGGCTTGCGAAGGTGCATCCCCGCTTCGGCACGCCGCACCGGGCCACCATCCTGACGGGTGTGGGCATCGCGGTACTGGCAGCCTTTGTGCCGATCGGGGAGGCGGCCGACATGACCAATATCGGAACCCTGTTCGCCTTCACGCTCGTGTCTGCGGGGGTGCTGGTCCTTCGGCGCACCAGGCCCGAGCTGCCCCGGCCGTTCCGCGTGCCGTTCATGCCCTGGGTGCCGCTGCTGGCCATGGCGGCCTGTCTCGGTTTGATGCTGTTCCTGCCCATGATCACGTGGATTCGTTTCGTGGTGTGGACGATCGTGGGGATTGCAGTCTACTTCGGCTACGGCATCAATCACAGCCGACTCGCCGAGCGGCAGGTGCAAGGCGATGGGCAATAGGCAATAGGGAAAGCCTTGCGATAAAGAAAATCCCATCGCCTATAGCCCAGAGCCTATCGCCTAGAAAACTATTTTGCGTTTTCGCTGGAACTCGAGGGGTCGCCGGCAGAAGCCGGTTCAGCAGGCGGGGGAGCAGCCGGAGCCGCCGGTTTCGGGGCGGCCGGTGCGGCACCGGGAGCGGCTGCCGCAGGTGGCGCCGCCGGTTTGGGAGGCGCGGGCCGTTCGGGTTTGATCCCGCCTTCCCAGGACGGCCCTGAAAACATCTCGGCGGCCAGGCCTTTCTTCTTCCACTTCTCTTCGAAATCCGCCGCCGCCTTGTTGGGTGTCTCTCCGGTTCCGACGACGTCGTTCCACGGATAGGCCTTCGGTCCGATCTGGCAACTCGCATCCCCTCGTTGCAGATACAACGCGATCGGGTTGCCGCGATACGGGCCGAGATAGATGTGTACGCTGCCGACGTATTCCAAGAGTTGCGCCATCCGCACCAGCCCACGTTAGAGGGACGCATGATGCCATATCACTCTTCGGCAGGCAATAGACGATGGGCTTGAGGCGGCGCACCCGGTTCATTCTTGACAGGTCTGAGCAGGCTCCGTAGGGTAGCCCGCGACCATGCCTCCAGAAACGGCCTCCACACGTTCTCCCTCCTGGCGCGAAGGCGTCACGCCGTATCAATGGCTCGTCTTAATTGTCGCGTGGCTGGGCTGGGTGTTCGATTCGATGGATGCGACGATCTACGCGATCGTCCTGCACCCGGCGCTGGAGGAATTGTTGGCCGCCTCATCCTCCGGACCTGTCTCCTCCGAGGCGATCGGCTGGCACGGCGGGATCATCTTTTCGATTTTCCTGATCGGCTGGGCGATCGGCGGCGTGACGTTCGGCATTGTCGCCGATCGATTTGGCCGGACGAAAACGCTGATCGCGACGATTCTTATTTATGCCCTGTTCACCGGCCTCGCCGCCCTGTCGCAGGACTGGTGGCATCTGGCCATCTACCGCTTTCTGACTGCGCTGGGGATCGGCGGAGAATGGGCGGCGGGTGCGGCGCTTGTCGCGGAGGTCTGGCCGGAAGAGAAACGGGCCAAGGCCGCCGGCGTGCTGCAATCCGCCTGGGCGGCGGGATTCTTTCTGGCCGCGCTGTTCAATCTGCTCTTGCGGGGCTATGGCTGGCGCGCGCTGTTTCTCGTCGGCGTAGTGCCGGCGATTGTGGCGCTGCTTGTCCGTCTGTGGGTCAAGGAACCGGAGCGATGGACGCAGGCGCACCGGCAGGACGTGGCCACAGGGACCAGCGCACGCGCAAAGCTGGCCGCATTGTTCCGGGGCGAACTGCTCCGCCCCACGCTCGTCGGCTCGGCGCTGGCCTTCGTGGCGGTGTTCGGCCTCTGGGGCTCGACCAACTGGACGCCGACGCTGATCGGCACGCTGCCGGATTTGCAGGGGCTCAGCCGGGAAGCAATATCCTCGCGCGTCAGCTACGCCATCATGGCGCTCAACGCCGGGGCCCTGTTCGGCTACTTGAGCTTCGGCCCGTTGGCCGACCGCTTCGGGCGACGGCCCGTGTTCGCCCTCATGTGCGCCGGCAGCTTGGTGATGCTGCCGATCACGTTTGTGATTCCGCGAGAGTACCTGCACGTGTTGCTGCTGCTGCCTGTCCTGGGATTCTTCAACAACGGGATCTTCAGCGGTTTTCCGATTTACCTGCCGGAACTCTACCCGACACGCCTGCGCGCGACAGGCGCCGGGTTTTGCTTCAACGCCGGGAGGGTGTTCGCTTCGGTGGGGCCGTTTATGACCGGATGGCTGACTGCGGCGACGGGCAGCGTCGGCTACGCCGTGAGCATCATCGGATTGATCTATGTGGTGGGACTGCTGGTGCTGCCGTTTGCGCCGGAGACGCGGGGCCGGCCGCTGCCCGAGTGAGACGCAGGTTGAGGTTCAGGCTAAGGTTAAGTGAAGCCTAGGAAAAGAATGTATGGGATCTTCGCTCAACCTTAACCTGAACCTTGACCTTCTTAGCCCGCATTATTCATGAACGCTTCTGCTGCAATCGCGGATTCGCGGCTACGACAAGCCGGCATGGGGCTTCTACGGCATGCCGGCGGGCGGACTCGCCATTCGGTCGGTCTACATACCGTTTCAAGTATGCCTCCCTCCCTCGTGGCTCCGCGCGCCCGTCTCGCCAAGCGACTCCGCAATTTCGCGACGAACCATCATGAATATTGCGGGCTAGTGCCTATGCCCGGCGGTTGGGAGCGGCGAGCCGGGCTGATCCGGCACCGGCCGTTTGCGGACCATATATACACCGGCCACCAGCACCATGATCACCGCCACGTTCAATCCGACGTCCATCATATAGCGGTCAAACAGGTCGGGCGTGATCTCCGGCAGATGTGAGAGCTCGGCGCCGGCGGTCAGGATCCGCCTCGTGCAGGCGATCACGCCGACGGCCAGGTAAGGCTCCAGCGCGAGGATGCCGGTCTGGAGAAACCGGATGACGGTGCGATACAACTCCAGCAGGATGATGACCAGCAGCAGGTCGTTCAGGAGCCGAAGGCCCGCCGGCAGGAGGCTGGAGTGGGTGGCCGCGGTGATGAATAGGTACCAACTCTGCACAAAAATCAGCATGCCCAGCAACAGCAGGCTGAAGCCGGCGGTGACATAGCCCCAGACATCGAGCCATTCCATCCAGGAGACTACCCGGCACGGCCAGTGCTTCATCCCATCCATGCGGTCGTCCATAGGTCTCCTTCTACCGTGCTCAACGGTATGTGTTTACGCCGTGCCCTGGTGCCCGGGCTCGGTCCCCGCAGTGTCCGCATCCGGTCCGCGCAACTTCCCGAATTTCAGTTCGCGCATCGAACTCAGCTTCAACGAATGGCCGCAGCAGCGGATCTCCTTGAAGCCCGCGCCGCCGTCGATGACCATCACGCGCAGCCCGCATGAGTCGGGGTAGAGTTTCTTTTCATCGAGGATCACGGAGACGGGCAGGTGCCCTTTTTTCCGTCCCAACGGGGAACCGACGTCGGTGACGATATCCTCCTCGGTCAACTCGTGGTCGCAGCAGAGCACTTTCTCGAATCCCGCCCCGCCGCCCATCACCTTGATCGTCAGGCCGCAACTGCCGGGGTGCCGCTTGTGTTCGTCGATCAGGTCGCCTTTTTTAACCGCCATGCGGAACTCCGTAAAAATGGCAGACAAGGAGCAAGCTGACAGGCTGACAAGTCGTTAATCCGTTTCTCCAGTATCTTTGCTTGTCGGCTTGGCACGCGTCGCTTGCAGCTTGTCAGCTTTCCTTCTGGGCTGCCGCCATCCCGCGCGCCTCGTCCACTCGCCGAAAGATCAGCAGCCCGACCACGAAGAACAATGCCATCGACAGCACCGCCCAACGCTGGCTGCCGCTCCAGGCCGTGACTTCGCCGTACACCACCGGGCCAAGGACGGCGGCGAATTTGCCGGTGACGGTGAAGAAGCCGAATAACTCGCCCTGCTTGCCCGGCGGAACAAAGCGTCCGATCAGGGCCCGGCTGGTGGCCTGGTTGGCGCCGAGCACGGCGCCCGCCACGAGGCCGATCGCGTAAAACTGTTCGTGGGTTTGCACAACCGCCGCCGCGCCCACGACCCCGATCCAGATCACCAGCGTGAGGCTGATCGTGCGGGTCGAGCCGATGCGATCGGCCAGCAGACCGAAGCCCACCGCGCCCAGCCCCGCCGTCACCTGCGTGATGAGGAAATAGATAATCAGATCGCCCGGAGAAAAGTCCAGGACTTTATTGGCAAAAATGGCGGAGGCGACGATGACGGTGTTGATCGCGTCCGTGTA
>DASWIN010000129.1:0-18514 GCA_036397655.1 Nitrospiraceae bacterium
CCCGTCCCTTGAGATGGGAGACCTGTCGCCAGAGCGACCGGCGGAACGCTCCGAAGGCATCCTGCACCACGCGCGCCTCGCCGACCGACCGCTTGTCCGTCGGCAGAGTCATCCTCCGCAAGTGGGCGAGCGCCTCCTTGGCCTCCGGGATTTCCTGATCGGCTGCGAGGAACCACCAGGAGATCGCAGAAGTCAGATTCCGCTCCACGCCGGTGCCGGAGGCATAAGCAACCCCGGCCTGGTATTGGGCCTGCGGCACACCGGCCTGGGCTGCGGCCAGGAATTCCCCGGTCGCCTCAGCGTCCTGTTTGTCATGTTTGAGGGCCAGGCCAAGGTGGTAATGCGCTTCCGCATGGTCCGGCCGGAGCCGTAGCGCTTCCCGGTAGGATTCGATGGCTCCGCTTCGATCGCCCATCCGGTTCCGAACCAGGCCGAGGTTGTAGTGCCCAGGCACTGAGTCCGGTTGCAGGCTCACGGCGGTCCGAAGGGCGGCTTGCGCGCCGGCCCAATCGTGCGCGACCATCAACGCGATCCCCAGATGCAGGTGGGCGTGGGCGAGGTCCGGCTGCTGGCGAATGACCGTGCGATAGGCGTCGATGGCACTGTCGATGTCGCCGCCCAGATACAGGGCCGTCCCCAGGCTGAAGCGGGCTTGGACAAGATCCGGCTGCAGGCGAAGGGCCTCGCGAAGCTCCGCCTTGGCGCCGAGCAGGTCACCGGACGACAACAAGCCGACGCCCTGCGAGTAGTGCAGGTGCGCGGCATCGCGGTCGGAGGCGCGTTCGGCCGGCGTGCCGGCTCCGAACGCTGACGGAAGGCCAAGGCCGGAGCCGGCCCCGGACAATACAACCAACAGGGCGATCATCAACCTATTCATGGGGTGCCTTTCTTGAGAGATCATGATGGAGGGGCGGAAGTATAGCACTCGCACCGGGAAAGAAAAACGAGTTCTTACAGGGAGAATTCGGCCTGAAGACATGCGCGGTCGGAGGGATTGCCCAGCCGTGCGGGTCGACTGCCACGCCAGCCAGTACCATCAGGGCCGCTCGGTCTCAAATTCGGCCCAGAGAAAGGTATGGTCGGAGGAATTGGCCTGCTTGCGTGGCTCGATGTCCACGCCGGCCGCGACGCACTGCTGTGCCAGGGGGACTGTCGCCATGATGTGGTCGATGCGCCACCCCTTGTTGGCTTCCAGCGAGCTGGGCGCGCGGTAATCCCAGAAGGTAAACTGCTGCTTGTCCGGGTAGAGCGCCCGGTACACGTCCACGAACCCCCACGCCACGACGTCCTGGTAGGCTTTCCGCGCATCGGTGTGGAAACAGACGTGGTTCAGATGCTTCTCCGGGCTGTGGACGTCGATCGGTTCCGGCGCCACGTTCATGTCGCCGCACCAGATGGCCGGCTTCTTTGGCGAGAGGTGCGTATCGAAATATTTCTTCAGACGTTTGTACCATTGCAATTTGTACTGGTACTTGGGCGAATCGATTTCGAAGCCCTGCGGGATGTAGGTGTTGACGATCGGAACGCCGCGGATCACGGCGCGGATCAATCGCGGCTCGTCCGGGTCCCCGTTGCCGGCGTCCAGGCCGTAGGCGACGGATTCGGGCTTCTCACGGCTGAATATCGCCACGCCGTTGTAAGCCTTCATCCCGCGGAACGCGATGTGATAACCGGACGGCTGCAGCGCCAGCAGCGGAAAATCCTCGTCTTGCACCTTGGTTTCCTGGAGACAGAGTACGTCGGGCCGGTGCGTCTCGAGCCACCCCAGCACGGTGTCGATCCGTTTGCGGATCGAGTTGACGTTATACGTGGCGACCTTGAACTTCACGCTCCGCTCCTGCCCATTTGACCCCGCGGGGATTATAGCAAGCGGAAAATTATCTGTCTCGCTCGCCTTTCGGCGCAGCACTTAGGTAGAATGACGCCCCATATGGCCATCGAAGGTTCATCAGAAGGCTCGGCACTGCGGTGCCCCGAGTGCGGGAAGGAATCGGTGCATCGGGTGCCGAGCCTTTCCTTGGGCGAGCAGGTCAAGCGCCTGCTGTTCGTATCGCCCTTCCGCTGTCAGGTCTGCGGCCACCGGTTCGTGGCTTTCCGGCTGGGGCGGCACTACCCTCCGGTCTCGGAACGCCGAACGCATGAACGGGTTCCGGTCAGCCTGGCCCTGGCCTTTTCGGGAGGCCGGATCAACGGCGAGGGGACGCTCGTCAATATCTCGTTGGGAGGTTGCCTGATCGAGACGAGGACGCCGGTCAAGGCGGACGATATCTTTCACGTGAAACTGTTCGTGAATGACCAGCAGCCGGCCATCGAGGTGGCCGCGATGGTCCGCTCGATCGGAGCCAAGGGGGTCGGCATGAAGTTCGTTCGCTCGGCCCGCGAGGACCGGCGCCTGATCGCCTATCTCCGGTCGCAAGGCATCGAATAGCGATTCGTATGACGGAACGCGCGCTGCGGTTGAGACAGAGCGCAACGATCGCCCGGACCGTCGGGGTGGTGGCGATCGCGCTGGGCTTTGTCCTCGGAATGCGGGGGCTGGACCAGCCGGACTCGGGCTGGCTGGGCACGGCGCAGGGACTGATCGTGACCGGCCTGCTCGCGCAGGGTTATGCCCTCTGGTGCACCATCCGCTGGAAACATGAGCCGGAGGATGGCGACGATCATGACAAGCAGAAGCGAGACGAATCGTGACGACCACCCTGCAGGAAGAGTGGCTGCCGTTTTTTCTGGAGACCGGGCCGCATGTGCTGGCCGTGCTGGCGCTGCTGGCCGCCGTCGTCAGCCTGCGGTTTATCCTGCTGCGTACGGTCGTCGAGCGGGAAAGCGTCCCGATGGAAGACCGGCGCCGCCTGGCGGTGCAGATCCGCAACGTCCTGGGCTTCGTCTTCGTCCTCGGGCTGTTTTTTATCCTGGCGAACGAGCTGCGGGCGTTTGCGGTGTCGTTGGTGGCGATTGCCGTCGCCGTCGTGCTGGCGACGAAAGAACTGATCCTCTGTCTCAGCGGCACGGCCCTGCGCATCGGCGCCAACGCGTATACGATCGGCGACCGGATCGAGATCAACGGCGTGCGCGGCAACGTCATCGATCAAACCTTCCTGGCCACGACAATCCTGGAGATCGGCCCCGGCCATGTGACCTCCCAGTACTCCGGCCGCGCGATCGTGTTTCCCAACAGCCTGCTGTTGGCCCATCCGCTCATCAACGAAACGTTCATGAAGGAATACATCGTCCACGTCATGACGTTCCCGTTGGCTGTGACGGACGACTGGCAGAGGGCGGAGAGGCTGCTGCTGGAGATCGCCGACGAGGAATGCCGGCCGTTCCTTGAGAAGGCCGCCCGGCACATGAAGAAACTCGAGGGGAAAAACTGGATGGACGTGCCGTCGGTCAAGCCGAGGGTTTCGATCCAGATTCCCGAACCGGGACGAATCAATCTGCTCCTGCGCATTCCCACGCCGGCACACCGCACCTCGCGTCTGGAACAGGTGATTCTGCGCCGGTTCCTGCTGGCCTTCCAGGGATCGGCGCACACGTAATCCCGCGCCGGTTGCACGCTGGTGCTCGACTTCCACCGTCAACGCTTGGAGGCGCGCAACTCGATCCCGAAGCGGGGCGGGGCGATGGCCTCGCTGTGGCAGGCCGGGCAGCGGCTCGGGGTGGTCAGGCGGGTACGCTCGCGAAAGGCGAAGCCGCAGTCGTGGCAGCGCGACGGTTCGAGCAGGAACCGCCTGGTCCTGTCCCGCGCGAGCGACCGGACCACATGGGCCAGGTGCTCCTCGATCTGCCGTTCCGGCGCACCGACCAACGCGGCCAGGTCGCGCGAGGAGTGTTTCGCGCCGGTGAGCAAATGTATCAGTTGCTGCCGGATGGTGAGCGCCGGAGGGGGAATCGGGTCATCGGACATCGGCAGGGATCGTAGGTCAACCTGATGCGCGAAACCAGAAAAAAACACCGCGTGGGCGCCTGCATCATGGCGCTGTGTCTCATCGCGCACGCCGGCTGTTCACAGCCCTCCTGGGAAGAGGCGATGGCGGCTGGGCAGCAGGCCTCGGCGCAGGGCCGTCATGCGGACGCCGAACGGATTTTCTCCGCCGCCGTCGTGAAGGCGGAGCAGTTCGGGCCGGAGGACCGGCGTATCGCGCAGGCGCTCAGCGGCCTGGGCCAGGCCTTCGCGGCCCAGAACAAGCATGCCGAGGCGGAACCGGTCTATCTGAGGGCCTTGAAGATTTACCAGGCGGTCCACGGCGAGACGCATCCGGACGTGGCGGCCACGCTCAACAATCTCGGTGTCTTGTACCGCCGGCACGGCCAGTACGCCGATGCGGAACCGCTGCTCGTCCGCGCGGTTGCCATCAAGGAGAAGGTGTTCGGGCCGGAACATCTTGAGATGGTGCTCACGCTGAGGAATCTGGCGCAACTCCATGCCAGCCAGGGACAGTTCAACAAGGCCGAGCCGCTGTTCAGGCGGATCGTCGCCATCCTGGAAAAGGTCCAGGGTCCCGATCACCCGGACCTGGCCAAAAGCCTTGACGAGCAGGCCATGCTGCTCCGTCAGATGAAGCGCGAGAAGGAAGCCGAACCGCTGGAGCTCCGCTCGCAAGGCATCCGCATGAACCGGGCCCGCTCCGCACCGTCATCGAAGTGACGCCTCGGGACTCTGCGCCATGCTCTGTGAACGCTGCGGGGAGCTGCGCGAAGCCTGCCAGAGGGAAGCCAGCAGGATCAGCAGCACACGATCCCGCTGGTTACGAAAACAGCTGGCGGAAGAGCTCTAAGCAGGTGGACGGCTTCCGTTCCTTCAGTTAGAATCCGCCTCGATGCCCGAGCCGACGCCCCTGTCCGAGCCGTCCCATCCCCCACCGAACGAAAATCAACATGTCGTCAGATCAGCCGGCGTGATCGGCCTGGCAACCTTCGCCAGCCGCATCCTGGGCTTCATCCGTGACATGGTGCTCGCGCGGCTCTTCGGGGCGTCTGCCGCGGCCGACGCCTTCTTTGTCGCCTACCGCATTCCGAACCTCCTGCGCGAGCTCTTCGCCGAAGGCTCCATGTCGTCGGCATTCATTCCGGTCTTCACCGAATACCATACGCTGCGCGCGAGGAAGGACGCCTGGGAGCTGGCGAGCGCGGTCTTCACGACGTTGCTCACGATCGTCACCGCGGTCACGCTCCTCGGCATGCTGGCCGCCCCGGGAATCGTCTGGCTCCTGGCCCCCGGGTTTCACGGCCATCCGGACAAACTGGCGATCACGACGCTGCTGACGAGGATCATGTTCCCGTACCTGCTGTTCATCAGCCTGGCGGCCCTGGCCATGGGCATGCTCAACTCGTTGCGCGCCTTCGCCGCGCCCGCGCTCTCGCCGGTCTTTTTCAACATCTTCATTATCGGATGTGCCCTCTTCCTCTCGCCGTCGTTTCCGGAGCCGATCCTCGGCGTGGCGATCGGCGTAGTCGCCGGCGGGGCGGCGCAGTTCGCCATGCAACTGCCGGGGCTGGCCGTTCGCGGGATGATCTTCGGCTGGCGGTTCCAGCCCGGGCATCCCGGCGTCAAGCGGATCGGCGCGCTGATGGTGCCGTCGCTGCTGGGCCTGTCGGTGACGCAGATCAACATCACCGTCAGCACGATCCTGGCGTCGTTCTTTGCCGGCGGACCGACCTATCTGTTTTACGGGATGCGGCTGATCCAGTTTCCCCTCGGCATCTTCGGCGTGGCGCTGGCGACCGCCATCCTGCCGACGCTCTCCGCGCAGGCGGCGCGCGGCGCGCTGGACGAATTGCGCGGCACGCTGGCCTTTGGCCTGCGCATGATCATCTTCATCATCCTGCCCGCGATGCTGGGGCTCATCCTGCTGCGGCAGCCGATCGTGCACCTGTTTTTCGAGCACGGCTCGTTCACCGCGGCGGATACCGCGGCCACGGCGGCGGCCGTCCTCTGTTATGCGGTCGGGCTCTGGGCCTTTGCCGGCGTGCGGATCATCGTGGCGGCCTTTTATTCATTACAGGATACCGTCACACCGGCGCTCGTGGCGGCGATCGCCGTGCTGGCCAACCTCGCCCTCTCCATCCTGCTGATGGACCGGCTCGAGGCGGCGGGCCTGGCGCTGGCGACCGCGCTCGCCTCGATGGTGAATGTCGGCATCCTCATCGCGGTGCTCCATCGGCGGCTGGGCGGCGTGGATTGGCACTCCGTCGGACGGTCGGCCGTCCGCACGGTGGCCGCCGCGCTGCCGGTGATCCTCGTCTGCCTGTGGGTTTCCGGTGCGGACGTGTGGACGCGCGAGGGCGAATGGATCGGCAAGACCGTCATGCTGGCCGTCGGCATCGGCCTGAGTGTTACGGGGTATGTCGGCGTCCATGCGTTATTGCGGTCCGAGGAACTGGACGTGGTTTGGGGAATAGTCAGTCGAAAAATAGGCACTCGGCAATAGGTATGAAAGTAGGGGGCATGAGAACGAGCAGAAGTTCGATGTTCGACGTTCGACGTTTAGGGAAGAAGAATCCTGACCGCCCCACCCCCAACCTCGAACCTCGAACCTCGCCTACGCGGGCCGAAGCGCTCTGGCGCGCAGGCCCGAACCTCGCATCGGTGGTGTTTCCGACGCGATTCGGCTGGATGGGCCTGGCCGCGTCGGCGAACGGCGTGCGCGCAATCGTGCTGGCGAAACCGTCCCGGGGCGCCGTCGAACGCGCGTTGGCAGGATGCCTGGGTTCGAAGTTCGATGTTCGAGGTTCGAAGTCCCCCATGAGGGTCAACAGCTTTCCGCAACGTCGAACGTCGAACCTCGAACCGGTCTTGCGCGAAGCGCAGCGGCAGGTGGCGCGCTATCTCGGCGGCCGGTCACGCACGCTCGACTTTCCCATCGATCTGAGCGGCGGCACGCCGTTCCAGCGCCGTGTCTGGCAGACCGCGCTGCGGATTCCCTACGGCCGCGCGCGATCCTACCGCTGGATCGCGTCGAAGGTCGGCGGGACGCGCTATGCGCGGGCGGTGGGCAACGCACTCGGGGCCAACCCCGTCCCGCTGATCGTGCCCTGCCACAGGGTCGTGGCTCACGATGCGTCACTGGGCGGCTTTTCCTGCGGGCTGGCGGTCAAACGAAAGCTGCTTAATCTGGAAGGCACGCTGGCGCTGCTGCGCAGGGGCAGGAGAAAAATGTCATCGGTCAATGGTCAATAGGGGGAGAGCAGGAAATGCACGACCGGCGATTCTTTACCAAGGACCATTGACTGATGACCGTTGACCTATGAAAGCTGTGATCCAGCGTGTGACGCGCGCGTCGGTGGACGTGGACGGCCGGATCGTCGGGCAGATTCGTGCCGGTCTGGTCGTGCTGCTCGGCGTGGCCAAGGGCGACACGGAAGCAGACCTCGCGTATCTCGTGGAGAAAATTCCCGCGTTGCGGATTTTCAGCGACGAGGCCGGCAAGATGAATCGCTCGCTGGCCGAGATCGGCGGCGGGATCCTGGCGATTTCCCAATTCACCCTGCTGGGCGATACACGCAAGGGGCGCCGTCCCGGATTCGACCAGGCCGCCGATCCGGCGACGGCCCAGCGCCTCTATGAGCAGTTCGTCGGGCAGATCCGGCGGACGACGGACCTGACCGTGGAAACCGGCGTCTTTGGCGCTTACATGAAGGTCGAACTGGTGAACGATGGCCCGGTCACCTTCGTGCTGGACAGCCGAGTAACAGGATGTTGAAAAAGGCCTCCAGCGGCGTTCTCGCTCGCTTCCATCATGCGACGTACTTAGAAACAGTACGCCTCGGCTGTTCGCTCGCTGCGGCCTGGCTGGAAGACCTTTTTGAACATCCTGAAATCAGAGCATATGTGGCGACACAATGGAGGCTTGCCAGAACAGCCGGTCGCTGGCATACTTCGCCCACTGCCTTGTGATCTGAGGAGGGACCATGGAAGCTCGGATCTCGGAGCACCATCCGCTAAGACGGCTTTTCGGCGCCCTGACCGAGCGGCGTTTCATCGAGACGCTGGGCTGGACGGACCAGAACGTCACCGGGTACCTTTCCAACCTGCTCGTTGAATTCGCTCACACCGACCGGCTGTACAAGATCCGCAATCAGCGCGGGAAACACCTCGATACCGTCGTCGAACTGCTGTACGAGTCGGAAGTGCTGCTCGACGCGCAGTCACTGGGCCGCGAGCAGGACGTGCACCGCCACATCGGCGACTTCACGCTCTTCATGGCCGGTCTCTTCCCGGAATACCTCAAGCGGCTCAAATCCGCGAGCATGATCTATCACCAGGACTTCCTGGTCGATTATGTCAAAACCGGCAAACGATCTTACGGGATCGTCGCCCGGTGCGATATCGATTCGAGTGATCAGTCCCCGCTGTTCCGGAAACTGTCCGACAATTTCGAGCTCTGCGTCGCGGGGCTCGGCTTCGTCCGGGGTGATCTCGACCGCATGCAGGATCCCTCCTACAGCAAGGCGAAAGATATCCTTCTCAACTAAGTGGAACGTCAGAAAGTCTTCAAGTCTCTCAAGTCATAAAGTCTTGGGAATGACGACTTGATGACCTTGGACTTTACGACTTTATGACTAGGCATCCCCTCATCCTCGCCCACGGCGGTGCCGGCGCCCGGCCCATGACCGGCGAGCAATGCCGGTGCCTGGCAGGCGCATTGCGCGCAGGGTATCGGCTGTTGGCGCGCGGAGTCACAGCGCTGGATACCGTCGAGGAGACGATCCGCGTCCTGGAAGCTTCGGCCCTGTTCAACGCCGGGGTCGGCTCAAAACTCCAGCTCGACGGCGCCTGCCGCATGGACGCCTCCATCATGGAGGGGGAAACATTACGGGCCGGGGCGGTTGCCTCCATTCAAGGCGTCCGCCATCCGATTACCGCGGCCCGGCTCGTCATGGATCAGACCGCGCACGTTCTGCTGGTCGGCGAGCCGGCCACGCGTTTCGCGCGCCGGTTCAAACTGGAGCGCCGGCCGCCCCCGAGCCGTTCACAGCGTGCCGCGTCCCGTGTCCAACAGGCATCGTTGGGGCGGAGAGAACCGGAGGCTGCCCGGACCCTTGAGCTGTTTTCCGCGCTCAGGCAGGCCGAGGTCTTCGGACGGGAGACGGTCGGCGCCGTGGCCCTCGACCAGCGCGGCCATGTCGCATCCGGCGCCTCGACCGGCGGGATCGCGCTCATGCTGCCCGGACGGGTCGGCGATACGCCGCTGATCGGCTGCGGGGTCTATGCCGATGACGAAGCCGGCGCCGTGTCCATGACCGGCCTGGGCGAGAGCATTATCCGCGTAGCGGTCGCCAAGGAAATCGTGGACCGGCTGGAGGCCGGGACAAGTCCCTCCATGGCGGTTCGGCAGGTGCTGCGCAAATTGGCCTCCCGCGTGAAGGGCTCAGCCGGCGCGCTCGTGCTCGCGCCGGACGGCCGATTCGCCATCCACCATACGACCCCGCGTATGACCGCTGGGTGGTGGAACGGGACCGGCGAGCCGACTGTGAAGGGCCGATACGCACGATGATTGCGGAAGGATGTGCGGGCACGGTAGAGTAATGTTGTGGATAAAGTCATCTTTCATCTCGCCTTTCCGGTCACCGACCTCGACGCCACGAAGCGGTTCTACGTGGAGGGATTGGGCTGCACGCTCGGTCGCAGGTCGGACTCCGCCCTGATTCTCGGAATAGCCGGCCACCAGATTGTCGCGCATGTCGTGAAGGAGTTCGTGGCGCAGAAGGGCATCTATCCGCGGCACTTTGGATTGGTCTTTACGGACGAAACAGACTGGCAGGCGCTCGTGGACCGGGCGAAAGCGAAAGGCCTGAAGTTTTATCAGGAGCCCCGGCACCGCTATCCCGGCGAGAAGATCGAGCATCGGACCTTTTTTCTGGAGGATCCTTCCCAGAATCTCCTCGAGTTCAAGCATTACACCCACGTGTCCGCCATCTTCGGCGAGCAGGGGGACGCCAAGATCGGCGACGCCAAATAAGTAAACCTGCGAGACTCGCGGGACGGGCGCGACTTGCGGGGCTCGTCACTCTCACCAGTTTCGCTTTTCGCGCCTTTCCCGCCAGTCGCGCGCGGTTAGTATTCGAATCTCACTCCTCCCATAATGAGTAGCGGCGCGCCCAGCGTTTTGACCGGGCCGGTCTGCGTGGCGATGTAGGATTTATTCGTCAGGTTTTCCGCATCAAGCGTAAGCCGCCAGTGCCTGCCCAGGTGCTTCTGAAGCGACGCGTCCGCCACGACGAAATCCGCGATGGCCTGGGTGTTGAGATCGTCGGCATACTGCTTCGACAGGTAGCGGCCCATCACGGTCAGTTGAACGGTCTCCGGGCTGCCGAGCGTCACGCCCAGCGTGACCTGATGCCGGGAGACGTTCGGGACGCGGAGGCCCTCCCTCGAGGGGTTGCCGGGGAAGCTCGTCACGATGGCATCGGCGTAGGCATAGCCGAGTTTCAACGACACCAGTCCGTGCGGTTGCGCGGTCAGTTCCACGCCGCCGCCCCGCGTGCGCGTGCGGCCCACGTTGCGCCGCCTCGCGGCCAGCGCGTTCTCCGTGACGAAGAGGATCTGATCCTTCACCTCATCGTGGTGGCCGGTCAGGCGGAGTGTCAGCCGCCGGTCGGGCAGCAGATCGGCTTCGAGCTTGACGTCGCCGCCGATCAGCCGCTCCGGCGTGAGGTTCTCGTTGGCCAGGAATGAAAAACCGCTCGACGAGAAGCCCCGGTACAATTCGTTGAGCGTCGGCGCGCGGAAAGCCTGGTAGAACGACGCCCCGGCGCGCAGGCGCTCCGTGACGGCATATTGCGCGGCGAACTTGGGATTGAGCGCCGTCTCCACGTTGTCGCGTGGAACCGTGGCGCCGGCCGCCGAGGTGATCCGCCCGTCGAAATTCTTCCACCAGTCGGCGCGGAAGCCCGGAATGAGCGTCAGCCGATCGGTCGGCGTGGCGATCCATTCGCCGAAGACGCCTCCGCCGAGTTGCTTGCCTCGTGCCGTGGTGTGCCCCGTGATGCCGGTCAGGGAGAACGTATCCTCGCCCGACTGCGCGAGAATGGCGCGCGTGTCCGCGCCGAGCACGATCTTGTTTCGCGCATCAGCCCGGAGCGTCCACTGCGCCATCCCACCGTAGTCGTCGGATGGGATCTCCTGCTGCCGGTCGCGGAACTCGGCCTGCCGGTTGAGCGGGGAGGGGGTCACCTGGCCCGTGGCATTACGGAATGTCTGCCATTGTGCGAAGAATTTTGCAGACCATTGGTCGCCGCGTGCGGTGTCGCCGTCAAGGCCGGCCGTGACCCGTCCGATGGTGCGGGTGGCCAGATCGAGCGCCGTGCCGAAGGTCCGGTCCTCCCGAAACAGGTTGCCCGCGACCGAGAGCATGGTGCGGGGATCGACCGCCGCGGTCACGGTCCCGTGGAGGTTCAAGTGCCGTGAGTCGTCGGTGCGGTCGACCGCTCCCCGCTGATACTCCGGCACCGTGATGAAGCCGTTGGTATGGAACCACCGGGCGCCGACGCTCACGCCCAATCGATTCGTGCCGTACCGGGCGGAGAGCGAGTTGCTGTAGGTGTTCAGGTTGCCGGCGCGGCTCTCCACACGGACGCCTGTGCCGGCTCCTGGTTTTTCCGTGATGAGGTGGATGACGCCGCCCATCGCCCAGGTGCCGTAGAGACTCGAGCTGCCGCCCGGCACGATTTCGATCCGCTCGATCGTGTTGGGGACCATCCCCCAGTTGATCCAGCCGCCGAACCCGTCGTTGAGCGGCACGCCGTCCAGCAGCACGAGCGCCCGGCGGTTGCCCAGCCCGCGCAGCGACACCGCCTGGGCGGTGGGATGATTGTAGCGGCTGCTGAGGTTGCTGGGCTGCACATCCGGCACGTAGCGCAGCAGGTCGTCCGCCTGGTGCCCCTCGCGGAACGGCGTGCGCTCGATCTGCTCGCGGGTCAGCACCGTCGCGGCGGCGGGGATTTTTGCGAGCGATTCGGGCGAGCGCGTGGCGGAGACGACGACGTCGGGGATGCGATAGGAATCCGTGTCCGATTCAGCCGCCCACGCGGCGCAGGCGGGCGCCAGTATCAGCCAAAGATGAACGAGTCGGCGGGACGGCACGGGGTTACGGAGCCCATGAAAGTTTCAAGCCGGAGACGACAAGCAGGGTCCAATCCATTTCGTCCTCCGTGGTATGCGGCGCATGCGTTTCGCCCGTCAGTCGGTTTGGGGAGAGGGGAGGGGCGTCGCTTCAGGAGCGGGCGCTTCAGGTGCGGGCGTTTCGGGGACGGGCGTCTCGGAAACGGGAGGAGACGGCATTTCGGGAGGGAGAAGAGGTGGCGGCATGCTCTTTCCGGCGTTCGCTTTCAGCGGGGTGATTCTGGGCACTTCCCGATTTCCGGTCAAGGACTTCGTTCCCCTGCGCTTCTCCACCAACCGAAGAATCTGTTGCTGGCGGACGGAGAGGTAGCCGGTCATCTTGAGCGGGTCGTAGGTTCTCGGCGAGGGCAGCATGGCCGCCAGGAGCGCGGCTTCCTCCGGCGAGAGGTCGGAGGCGTGCTTGCCGAAATGGTGGCGGGCCGCGGCTTCGGCTCCGAAGACGCCCTTGCCCCATTCGACGACGTTCAAATACAGCTCAAGAATGCGCTTCTTGGTCAAGTAGTGCTCCAGCGCATAGGTGATCAGCACTTCGTGGGCCTTCCGCAGAAGCGTCTTGTGCGACGACAGGTAGAGGTTCTTGGCCAACTGCTGGGTGATCGTGCTCCCGCCTCGCGCAAGCTTGCCGGCCTCAACGTTGCGCAGCGCCGCGTCCTTGATCCCTTCCCAGTCGAATCCGTCATGAAAATAGAACGAGGCGTCCTCGGAGACGATCACGGCGAACTGGAGCTCGGGGGCGATCTCCGTCAGCGGCACCCACACGCGGGAGGGCTCGGCATCCGGATCTTTTCCGCGTGCCTCCGCCAGCCGCGCCTCGATCAGGGCCGTGGTGCTGGGATTCGCTTTCACAAGGCTCTTCACGTCCGGGAAGGTCGCCCACCAGTAGAGGGCGAGTCCGGCCGTCGGCAGCACGACCAGGAGCGCGAGGGCCAGCGCAATGCGGAGAAGGATACGGAGGCGATTTGACTTCATATGCGTCCGATGATACAGCAAATCAAACGTAACACGTGAGACGCGAGGCGTGAAACGTAAAAGTCCGTGAAAATTCTTTCCGTTGACTTCATTAAGAGTTGCGAGCAGCCCGATCAGTTTCCTCGGGACCGGATCCCTGCGATCGCCTTCGTCGGGCGGTCCAACGTGGGCAAGTCCTCGCTGATCAATTCGCTGCTGCGCCGCAAGGGGGTTGCGCGGGTGAGCCGCACGCCCGGCAAGACGCGGGCGATCAATGTATTTCTCGTCACAACGGACGATCCGAAGGCGCGGCGCTTCCACGCGGTGGATTTGCCGGGCTACGGGTACGCCAAGGTGTCCAAGACCATCCGCGCCGGCTGGCAGCCCTTGATCGAACAGTTTCTGACCGGCAACGAAGAGGTGCGGGCCGTGCTGCTGCTGGTCGATGCACGCGGAATTACCAGGCAAGACGTGGACGCCGTCGACTGGCTCATCCGGAACGGGTCTCCGGTGCTGGTCGTGGCGACGAAGTCGGACAAGCTCTCGCGCAGCGAGCGGGCGGCCTGCCTCGAGGCGTTTCGAGACTCATTGGGTCTTCCGCAGGACGCCGACGTGGTGGCCTATTCCTCCGTGACGCACGAGGGACGGGATCAACTGTGGCAGGCAATCAGAACGATGCTCGTCGCATCGTCAGGCACGAGGCACTAGGCAATGGGCGATAGGCAAGAGACGAATTAGAAATTTCCGACCCCATAACCCATCGCCTATAGCCCATGGCCTGCTTCATAGTTTTACTTCTATATACGCCTTGCTTTTCATATCCGTCAGCCAGCGCTGGTAGCGGTCCGCGCTTTTCTGCTGAAACACAAGCCCCTGCATCTCGGTCTTCACTTCCTCGAGCGGGCGGAACTGTGCCGGCTTCTTCTCGTCCAGCCGGATGATGTGGATGCCCTCAGCCGTGTCCACGAGGCCGCTGACCTCGCCTGGCTGGAGCGTGGCGACCGCCCGCTCGAGAGGGGGTGCCATTTCGCCCTGGCGAATGAAGCCCAGCGCGCTGCCGCGCGTCGCATCCGGCGCGTCCGAGTAGCGTAACGCGAGGTCCTCGAACGCTGCGCCGTTTTTCAGCCGGTCGTAGATCTCGCGCGCCCGCGTCTGGAGGTCCTTCCGTGATTCGGTCTTTCCGGGCAGCAGGAGGATCTGACTGATCCGGTATTCTTCCGGGAGCATGAACAGCGTCAGGTGCCGCTCGTAGAAGCGCTGGATGTCGGAGTCGAACACCATCACGCCGTTCCGAACCTCCCGGTTCTCGAGCGTGAACAGGATCAACTGTTCCTTGAGCGCCTTCTTTACCTTGGGATCGTCGAGGTTCACCGGTGTTCCCTGTTGTGCCAGGTCCATCGCCATCCGCCGAATGTCCTCGTCGGAGGCGTCCACGCCCTTGGTCTGCGCATGCTGCATCTGGAGCCGCCGCTCGATCATGCGTGTGAGGATCTGGTATTCGGCCTGTTGCAGACGACTCCGAAGCTCGGCGCCGCGATGTTGCTGCATCAGTCGCTTGCGTTCCGGCTCCATTTCCACCCGGAGCTCGGAAAGCATGATGACCTCCTTGTTGACGACGGCGACGATCCGGTCCGTGAGGTCCGCGGCAGTGGCCCGGAGCGGACTCGAGGCGGCGGCCATCAGGGCCACGCCGACCAGCAGTCGGGCGCGGAGCGACAGGTGAGCAACGCTTGGAGAGGCAACGAGCCGTGGAGCCATGGCCGGAATCACTGTTGGACGGTGGGCACGCCGGGCACCTGGCCGGGGGCGTCAGGAATGATTCGGGATGCGTCCATCATGCGGATGGACGCCTTGCGGTGCAGCGCCTCCAGAAATTCCTCGAACTGCTTGCGCCGATTCTCGGCGTACAACTCCTGCCTGAGTCGTTCCCGGGCGATGTGTGCGCTCCGGGCATCCAGCGGATCGCGGCTGGTGACTTTCACCAGGGCAAAGCCCGCCGCCACCTTGATCGGTTCGCTCACCGTGCCGGGGGTCTGCGTGAGAATCGCGGCCTCGATTTCGGGCGGCGCGGCGCCTTTTCGGTAGGGGCCCAGGTCCCCCCCTCGGAACTTGGTCGCCTGATCGATCGAGACCTGTTGCGCCAGCTTGGAGAAATCTCCGCCGTTCTCCAGTTGTTTTCTCACCTCGAGCGCCTGCACGGCGGTGGGCACGATGATCTGCGATGCCCGGATGTGCTCCGTGGCCAGCACGGCGGAGGAATGCGCCATGTAGTAGTCCTCCATCTCTTCCTGGCTCACGTGTCCCTGAGTCTTCGCCATCTCCTGCACCAGTTCGTCCAACGCCAGCTGTTCCCGGAACCGCTGGACCTTTTCGCGTATCTCCGTCGTCTGGTCCAGGCCAAGCCGGCGCGCTTCCTGAAGCAGCAGTTCCCGCGCGATCATGTCCTCCAAAAACTTTTTCTTGCCCCCTTCGCGCTGATAGCGGGCCTGCCGGGATTCCGGCAACTCGGCCCAGCGGACGTCGAATTCGCTCTGCGTGATGGGCGTGCCGTTCACCATGGCAACGACGTGCGACTCATCGGACGAGGCCTGCGTGCAACCTGACGCGGCGAGCATCGCGCAGGCCAAGGCCGTGCGCGCGATGCCGAATGCCGGATGCTGGGTGCTGGGTGGAATGTGCACGGTGTTGATTATGTTGAGTGAACGGGCTTTTTGGTATCACAGACAGCGAGCGTTTGCAAGGCAGCGGTCAGTTCGGGGAACACCGAGGCCCAGCCCGGCTGCGGCATCTGCATTTCAAAGGAAAGGGGCGAGCGCAGGCGGAACCGCCGCTGATACCGGTCCATGATTGTCCGGATGCCGGCTTCCGGGACGGTGGCTTTGGGATCGAAGGTGAGCATGACGGTGGCCGGCGGGCCGGGCTTCACCTCCACCTGCGCCAGCCGGAGCGTCTGCGCCAGCATCCGGACCTGCATGACTTCGAAGAGCCGCTCCACCGGTTCGGGGAGGGTGCCGTAGCGATCCTGGATTTCTCCGTGCAGCAGGGCCAGGTCGCCCACCTGGCGGCAGGACGAGAGTCGCTTGTAGAGGGACAGGCGCTGATGGGAGTCGCCGACATACTCCTCCGGGATAAAGGCCGAAACGTTGAGATGCAGCGTCGGCTCCGGCTCCTCCTCGACCACGGTCCCCTTGATCTGCTGGACCGCGTGTTCGACCATCTTGAGGTAGAGGTCCAGCCCGATGGCGGCGATGTGGCCCGATTGCTGCCGGCCCAGTAAGTTTCCGGCGCCCCGGATTTCCATGTCGGCGGCGGCAATCCGGAACCCCGAGCCCAGTTCCGTGAATTCCTGGATGGCCACCAGGCGTTTCTGCGCCTCGGGCGTCAACCCGCCCTCCTCCGGCGTCAGGAAATAGGCGTAGGCCTGCTGGCCGGACCGGCCGACGCGGCCGCGCAGCTGGTAGAGCTGCGCCAGCCCGAACGTGTCGGCGCGATGCACCAGGATCGTGTTCGCGTTGGGCACGTCCAGGCCCGATTGAATGATCGCGGAAGTCACCAGCACGTCCGCTTCGCGGCGCAGGAATTTCAGCATGACCGACTCCAGCAGGCGCTCGTCCATCTGGCCGTGGGCCATGACCATGCGCGCCTCGGGAACCAGCGCCTGGAGTGTCGCGCCCATCCGCTCCAGGGACTGAACGCGGTTGTAGACGAAGAACACCTGGCCGCCGCGTCCCAGCTCGCGCACGATGGCCTCGCGGACGGCGGTCTCGTTGTAGCGGAGCACCTGGGTCTTGATCGCCAGCCGGCCGGCCGGCGGCGTCTCGATGATCGAGAGATCGCGGAGGCTGGACATGGCCATCTGCAGGGTGCGCGGGATCGGCGTGGCCGTGAGGGTCAGCACGTCCACCTGCGTCCGCATCTGCTTGAGCCGCTCCTTATGACGGACGCCGAACCACTGCTCCTCGTCGATGACGACCAGCCCGAGGTTGCGGAACTGCACGTCCTGCTGGAGCAGGCGGTGCGTGCCGATGACGACGTCCACCGTGCCGGCCGCGAGATCCTTCAGGATCGCCCGGGCCTCTTTCGCCGTCTGGAACCGCGACAGCATGGCGACGCGCGCGGGGAACGGCGCGAAGCGCTGCGAGAAATTGTCATAATGCTGCTGGGCCAGGATCGTCGTCGGCACGAGCACGGCCACCTGGCGGTTGTCCTCGACCGCCTTGAAGGCGGCGCGCATCGCGACTTCCGTCTTGCCGTAGCCCACGTCGCCGCAGACCAGGCGGTCCATCGGCCTGGGCGATTCCAGGTCGCGCTTGATGTCCTCGATCGCGCGGTGCTGGTCCTCCGTTTCCTCATACTCGAACGCCGCCTCGAACTCGTGCGTCAGCGTGCTGTCGCCCCCGTAGCCGGCGCGCTTGACCACCTCGCGGTTGGCGTACAGCTCGACCAGCTCCTGCGCCATCTCCTCGATGTCCTTTTTCACGCGGGCCGTGGTGCGCGCCCAGCTGGATCCGCCCAGCCGGTCCAGCCGCGGAACATGGCCCTCCGCGCCGGAGTAGCGCTGGATTTGATTGAGCCGATCCAGTGGCACGTAGAGCCGGTCGCTCCCGCCGAATTCCAGGATCAGAAAATCGCTCTCGAACTCCTGGACCGTCAGGCGGCGCAGGCCGCGGTAGCGGCCGATGCCGTGCTGGACGTGCACGACGAAATCCCCCTCGTTCAGATCCTCCAGCGACGAGAGAAACGCGGCGCTCTTGCTCTTGGGCGGCGGGCGGTGGCGGGCGCCCTTGGCGAAGAGTTCCTCTTCGGTGATGACGACGAACCGGCCGTCCGACGAGAGAAAACCGGCCGACAGTTCGCCCTGCATCAAATAGAAGGGGGGCTTCTGCGGGCCCGGTGCGGTCCAGTGCTGCGGCGTCCAGCGCGCGGCCGGCAGGTCGTGCTCGCCGAAGAGGGCCAGCAGGCGGTCCACCTGGCCGCGGCTGCGGGCCACGAGGACGACGGGTCCGTTGCTCCGCAGACGGTTCAGGATCGCCAGTGTTTCGGTAAAGGGCGTGCCGCGCTGCGCCAGGCCGACACTCACGGGCGATTGAACGGGGAAGGTCATCGCCGGCTGCCACGATTCATCCAGCGAGGCGATCGGCGCCGTGGCCAGGCAGGGCCACGCCGAGGTGAGGGCCGGAATCTCCTCCCACGTCAGAAACAGCCGGTCCGGTTCGGGATAGGGTTCATACCGACCTTCGGTTGAGCCGTCCGCTTCGATCAACTGCGGACGGAGAAGTACTTTGCCTCCAGTAGGCTTCGATACATCCTTCCCGCTGTGGCGCGCGTGCGCGTCTTCGATTTCCTCCCAAAACTCGGCCGCTTTTCGTGACAGGGCCGGCGGGTTGTCGAAGACCAGGACCGGGGGTGCGGGGAAATACTCCGGCAGCGTGTCCATCCGGTCGT
>DASWIN010000130.1:0-3263 GCA_036397655.1 Nitrospiraceae bacterium
CGTGCGCTGCGCGTCCCCCGCCATGACCTCGCTCTACCAGCAGATGCGGCCGCTGGTGGGCAACGACCTGCCGGTGCTCATCGTCGGCGAGACCGGCGTGGGGAAAGAGCATCTGGCGCAGACCCTGCACCGCTCGTCGCCCCGCGGGCGCGGACCTCTGGTCGCCATCAACTGTGCCGCCATCCCCGCCGAGCTCCTCGAAGCCGAGCTCTTCGGCATCGGCGACCGGGTGGCCACCGGGGTGGCGGCACGTCGGGGGCGGTTTCAGCAGGCGGATGGCGGGACCCTCTTCCTCGACGAGATCGGCGAGATGCCGCGGAACCTCCAGGCCAAGCTGCTGCGCGCCCTCGACGAGAAACACGTCCACCCGGTCGGCGCCGGTCCGGTTCCGGTGGACGTCCGGGTGTTGTCGGCCACCAACGTCGACCTCTACCGCCGGATGGAGGTCGGTCAGATCCGCCGCGACCTCTTCTTCCGCCTGGCGGGGTACCTGCTCGAGGTGCCGCCGCTGAGAAGCCGTCCGGAGGACGTGCCGCTGCTGGCCGAGCACTTCCTGAATCGCTTCAGCCGCGAGGCGAACAAGCGCATCCGCGGCCTCACCGTGCGGGCCATGAACGCCCTCGCGGCCTACGAGTGGCCCGGCAACGTGCGCGAGCTCGAGCACGAAATGCGCCGGCTGGTCTACCTGTGCCCGAAGGGCCAGGCGATCGAAGCAGGGATGCTGGCCGACCACTTCCGCCGCGGCGAAGCGGCTGACTCGACCGCCGCCTCGCAGGGCGCCGAGGAGGACGAGGAGTCGGCAGAGGCGGCGGGCGAGCCGCGCCTTCCCACCCTGAACCTGGAACAGCTCGATCTGCTGGCGATCGAGCAGGCCATGGCCCGCAGCGGCGGCCGCGTCGCCGAGGCGGCCCGCAGCCTCGGCATCAGCCGCTACACCCTGCGTCGCCGCCTCCAGCGCTCCGGCATCCAAGACTGAGCGTCAAGGGGCGCGAGATCGCGCTTCCAGGCGGTGCGGAATCGCGCCGCTGCAGCTCGGCGCGCGCCTTCGCGCCTGCTGCCGGGACGATCGGACCGGAAATCGGGCATTGCTCGAGAGCGTTCGCGTGGCACGTCCTGTGCAGTCGGGCAATTTTCGCAACCGTCGCGGAGACGGCCGAAAACATCTCAGGGAACCAACTTCATCAGGAGAGCTTTCATGAGAACGACACCAAATCCGACCTCAATCGGCCTCGCGGGATCGCGCCGGGTCACCCGAGCCGCGGGTTTCGCTCTGGCGGTTCTCGCCGCGGGACTTCTCGCCGGCATGCCGGCGCCGGCGGACGACCTGGTGCGCTATAGCGTGCCCGCCAGCGAGCAAGGCGTCCGTGGTAATACCATCAACCGTAGCGCTTCCGTCACGTTCCACGGGTGGGCGCCGTGGAAACCCACCCGGGGGCGGGCCCGCTAGCTAGCGGTCTACCCCACGCACAAGGTCCCCCACTGGTCGGGCTGGGCCAACGATCCTCAGGCCAGCCTCCGGACCTGCCATCTCGAAGGCAGGTTGATCCCTGCAATCGTCGATAGTCAAACCGTGGAAGTAAACAAGGAGAACGAGATGAAAAGAACGATCATTACAACACTACTGTTCGCCACCATGTGCCAGACGGCGATCGCCGTTCTATCACCTGTGACGCTGGTAGGCCCAAAAGTGGAGTTACTGAGGCCCTCTCTTCTTCGTATCAATCCCGGGTACGAGAGTTGCGTGGCCTCGACACAAAACAATCCCGGCGGTTTCTTCAATCTGTCAATCAGAGAATTGGACGGAGTGTGGTATCTAGCCGTACAGAATGGACCTCACATCTCTGGTTGCGGTACCCCCCTTGGAGGATTGGTGTCCGGGGACATGACGTATTTTTTCAAATCTACCAATGGCCCCCTTGGTACGTATCGACCTGTGTACTACGATGGGGCCGGCGTCATCACATGTGCAGAGATGAAGAACAGCAACACAAGTCTGTTCTCGCCGAACTCCAGCATTGACAGTTGTAACTTGACAGAAGGATTCTTTGGGACTGGAAACATACTCATAACGTCTCATGACTCAAATTCATTCCTTCTCACAGAAGAAAAAGGCTTGCTGGATACTACTGGCATCACGGAGGCGTTTTGGACGTACTACAACATACTGGACACGGATGGAGAGTTCCGAACAGGCTTCGACCGTCGCCTGATTATGAGCACGTCCGATCTTGGACAGTCACATGTCAAGCCCGTCACTTTCAGATTTCACTCCTCCGATCAGTTCATTCCGTTCTTTGTGAACTTCTATAGCCAGCCGGGTTTCACTAATGGGGGTACAGCTTTCGGAGTGATAGACTTTCTCAGCTATCCGGACTCACACAATTCCTGGCTCCAAACCAGTTCTACCACTATGACAAAATTGACGTCTGGCCGGCAAGCTCCGATCCTGTATAGCGTGGACCAAGGTCCCGGAAATCCACCCAACGGATCAAAGCTCATCGGAACGGTTCTCGGTCCTATGAACGGAAATGACGGATTCCCTGGATACGTGGCATTCTATCCTAGGGCGAGAAATGGAAACGGGGGTCCCTGTCCTGGCGGTGTGGGAGGTAAAGAAAACGTTCTAATGTACTCTGGTTTCGCGATCAACACCGTGACGACGCCGAGAGGACAACTGCCTATCTTTGGCGGTTGGACCGGAGAACATACAGTGGTCAAGACTACCCTTGGAACTGAGTACGTTGCTTCCGGGCAGGACAGCATCTCTAACGTATACGTTCATCCGACTAGCCAGTACAGCGGATATATATTCTGGACTGAGGGTGTAACCTGCACGGAGCTTCAACATAGTGACCGTACACTGTACGGACAGCAGTACTCTCTGATCTATAAATAGGGAAACGCGAATGAACACGGTCGGCACCAGCGGCCCGGTTCGCCTGGCGACGACTCGATTCGGCATCGAGCGCGACGAGGCGTCCCAGAGCGACGGGCAGACGCACGGAGCGCGACCACACGGGCGAAACCGTCATCTATTGGGTCTTGGGCAAGGGGACGGGCATCATCCGTGCCCAACCGATCAAACCGAAAGCGGACCGCATGTTCTAGCCGTGGGCCGCCAACCACGCTTCGACCTCGCCGCGCAAGCGGCGGGTGCGGGGGCTGCCGTCCGCGCGCAGCAGCTCGAGGGCGGCCTGAGCGTTCCTCAGCGCCTCGGCCGACGCTGGCCAAGGCGCCTCCGATGCCTGGCTCAGGACCTGGGC
>DASWIN010000131.1:0-2524 GCA_036397655.1 Nitrospiraceae bacterium
GAGCTCGACAAGGCCACGCAAGCGCAGCTGGCGCGGGGCGTCCGCATGGTGGAACTCCTCAAGCAGGGGCAATACAAGCCGATGCCGGTGGCCGATCAGGTCATCTCGATTTATGCCGGCACCCAGGGCTTCCTCGACGACGTGCCGGTGGATAAGGTCCGGCAGTTTGAGGAAGACCTGCTCCATTACGTCACGCAACACCACCCGGAGTTGCGCAAGGAAATCGTCAGCCTCAGCAAGATCGATGATGCCGTCGGGGCGAAGCTGAAGCAGATGATGACGGCGTTCAAGCAGAAAATGGGCTACGGCGCGAAGCCGTAAGGCTGTTTTTCAACAGCCGCACACACGATGCCAAGCTTGCAATCGCTCCGCCGCAAGATCGCGGCGGTCAAGAATACGCAGAAAATCACCAAGGCCATGAAAATGGTGGCCGCGGCGAAGCTCAAGCGCGCGCAGGACCGGATCCTGTCATCACGCCCCTACGCCCACAAGATGCGCGAGGTGCTCGCCAATCTGAGCCGCCGCGTCAATCGCGCCGCGCATCCGCTGCTGCAGAAGCGCACCGGCAACAAGATCGAGATCCTGGTCGTGACCAGCGATCGCGGCCTCTGCGGCGCCTTCAACACGAACATTGTTCGGAAAGCCGTCGAAACCCTGCGCGAGCACGAGGGACGCGGACACAAAGTAACCGTCAGCCTCGTCGGACGCAAGAGCCGGGATTTTTTCCGGCGGCGCAACTGGTCGATCCGCCAGCAATGGACGGAGGTGTTCGACAAGCTGAGCTTCGAACACGCCCTCGATATCGGCCAGGACCTGACCACCCATTTCGTCGCGGGCACGTTCGACGAGCTCTACGTGATTTACAACGAGTTCAAATCGGCGATCCAGCAGCGCGTCATCGTCGAACGGTTGTTCCCCATTGAAGCCCTGGAGACCGACGGGACGGCCGCGTCCCCACTGGGGGGCAGCTACGAATACGAGCCGGACGAGGAAGCGCTGCTGACAGCGCTGCTCCCGAAACATTTCCAGATCCAGGCCTATCGTATTTTGCTGGAATCATCGGCGGCGGAGCAGGGCGCCCGGATGGCCGCGATGGACGGCGCCACGCGAAACGCCGGCGAAATGATCAAGAAAGTGACGCTCTATTACAATAAGACACGGCAAACCGCGATCACCAAGGAATTGATGGATATTGTCGGCGGCGCGGAAGCGCTGAAATAACGAAGGAGTCTGACGTGAGCACAACAGGCAAAGTTCTTCAGATCATCGGGCCGGTCATCGATGCGGAATTTCCCCCCGGCCAGCTGCCCAGCATCTATAACGCGGTGCGCGTCGAGGAGCCGGAGGACAAGAAATCCGGCCGGCCGGAGATCAGGCTGACCCTCGAAGTCGCGCAGCACCTCGGCGAGAATCGCGTGCGCGCGGTCGCGATGACCTCCACCGACGGGCTCGTCCGCGGGATGGCCGTCAAGGACACCGGCGCCCCGATTTCCGTGCCGGTGGGCCGCGAAACATTGGGCCGCCTGATGAATGTGCTCGGCGAGCCGGTGGACGAGATGGGCCCGATCAACGCCAAGAAGAAGTACCCCATTCACCGTCCGGCGCCCAAGCTGGACGAGCAGGAAACCAAGACCGAGGTGCTGGAGACCGGCATCAAGGTCGTGGACCTGTTGGAGCCCTATTCCAAGGGCGGCAAGGTCGGCCTCTTCGGCGGCGCGGGAGTGGGCAAGACCGTCATCATCATGGAGCTGATCAACAACATCGCGCTCCACCACGGCGGGTTCTCCGTCTTCGCGGGCGTGGGCGAGCGGACCCGGGAGGGCAACGATCTCTGGCACGAAATGCGGGAGTCGAAGGTCATCGATCCCAAGGATTTCACCAAATCCAAGGCCGCGCTCGTGTACGGCCAGATGAACGAGCCGCCGGGCGCGCGCCTGCGTGTGGCGCTGACCGGACTGGCCGTGGCGGAATATTTCCGCGACGAAGAGAACCAGGACGTCCTGCTCTTCATCGACAATATCTTCCGGTTCACGCAGGCGGGCTCCGAAGTGTCCGCCCTCTTGGGCCGCATGCCGTCGGCCGTCGGCTATCAGCCGACCCTCAGCACCGAGATGGGCGCGTTGCAGGAGCGCATTACCTCAACCAAGCGCGGCTCCATCACATCGGTGCAGGCGATCTACGTGCCGGCCGACGACCTGACCGACCCGGCCCCGGCCACGGCGTTCGCGCACCTGGACGCCACAACCGTCCTCTCACGCCAACTGGCCGAGCTGGGCATCTATCCCGCCGTGGACCCGCTCGACTCCACGTCCAGAATTCTGGACCCGCAGGTCGTGGGCGAAGAACACTACAAAGTCGCGCGTGGCGTGCAGTCTGTGCTGCAGCGTTACAAGGATCTGCAGGATATCATTGCCATTCTCGGCATGGATGAATTGTCCGAGGACGATAAACTCGCCGTGTCCCGTGCGCGGAAGATTCAGCGGTTTCTCTCGCAGCCGTTCCACGTCGCCGAAGCGTTTACCGG
>DASWIN010000132.1:0-7843 GCA_036397655.1 Nitrospiraceae bacterium
CGACGGCAGCATGTAGCAGGCGGATGGCGCCACGATCAGGCGCAACGTGCCGTCCACCTGCCGCGATTCGGACACACCCTTGACCGTCACATCGTAATACCCGATCGGCAGCCCTGCAGGAAGCGGCAGCTCGAAGCGGGCATGGCGAAAGCCGTCCACCGTGCGCGTCTCGGAGGGAGCCAGACCGGGTCCAGCGCGCCCCTGCTGCCGGACGGCGCCGGCCTCATCCCGTACGTCCCACGAAAGGACAATGTCCCGATCCTCCGGCTCCAGCGCCGGCACGCGAACCGACCAGCGCCCGGGCGGCTCTTCCACCCGGGCCACGTGGACCGGATCGCACACCCGCCGCCACGGCGCATCCGCCCAATCCGCAAGCGCGCGGCGTAGCGCATCGGCCGACTCGACCTGGACACCCATCGCGTCCAATATCGCCCGCCGGGTCTGGGCCGACGTCTCGTGCCGCTGACTCCAGATATCGTGGTAATCGGAGGCGATGCCGTAGCATTCGGCCAGCTCGCGCAGCAGTTCCTGTTCGTGATGATCCATGCTGTGAGTGTGTGAGAAGCCGGCAGGCAAGTCAAGAAAACCGCAAGAAAGGTTACGCCCGTTTGGTCCGTTGAGCCAGTTAGGCCAGTTCAATCCGTTAACGGAATAAATTGACGAACTGAATCAACAGGCGAAACGGGCTCAACGGGCTAAACAATCTTGCACGCCTCGACCGTCATCCCCAAGTCAGGTACAATCCCCGCGATGCAGGAGATCGCGCTCGTCCTCGCCACCATCGTCGCCGTCGGCTTCCTGGGTTTTCTCACCACCATTCTCACCCCCCGGCTTATGACGACAATCGGGCTCGCGACGCTTGCGCTGGGTTTGCTGGTCGGCATCCCGACGGGGTTCTGGTACCACGTCCTCCTCTACCGGGTCCTGTCGCTTCGTATGGCGCTGCCGCGCAAATGGTGGTGGGCGCCGGTTGACCTCCATCCTCACCTGACCGTGCAGGAACTGGCCAGACTGAAGCCCTGGTTCACGGTCGGCGGCATCGGATTCATCCTCTCGATGGTCGGCGGCCTTGCCGCCATGGCCGGCCTGCTCGTAAGGTAGGCCCATGCTCCCTGACACCGTCCGTTTCGGGACGAGCTCATGGGCCTACGAAGGGTGGAAGGGGCAGGTGTACAAACAGGCCTACCCGAAAAGCCGCTTCGCCAAAAACTGTCTGAAAGAATATGCCGCCTGCGAATATGGCGGGAGGCGTCTATTCAGGACCGTCGGCGTGGATCACAGCTTCTACCGGCCGCCGGCGGCGACGCAATGGAAAGACTACGCCGCGCAGGTGCCGGATGATTTCCGGATCTGCGCGAAGGTTTGGGAAGAAATCACGATTCCGGCCTTCGCCGGCCATCCCCGCTACGGACAGAAGGCCGGCAAGCCGAACCCGCGTTTCCTGGATGCCGCGCTGTGCGAGGAGCTGGTCCTCGCTCCCGCGCGCGAAGGGTTGGGGGACCGCGCCGGCCCCATGATTTTTGAATTTCAACGCTCCGGCCTGGACCCTGAGTCCTTCATCCCCGCCCTGGACCGTTTTCTGTCCAAACTGCCGTCCGGCCATCCGTATGCCGTCGAAGTGCGCAATCCGGCGATCCTCGGAACCCGCTACCACGACGTGCTGAACGCCCACGGCGCCGCCCACGTCTACAACCACTGGACCTTTATGCCGGCGCTGGCAGAGCAGCACAAACGGATGGAGCGCTTTACGGCTCCCTTCACCGTCCTTCGGCTTCTCACGCCCCTCAAGATGTCGTATGAACAGGCCAAGAAGCGGGCGGGCGCCTACGACAAAATCGTGGGCGAGCTCCCGGAGATGCGACGGGATACCGTCGGTCTGGTCACACAGGCCGTGGCAGAGAATCGACAGACCTATGTGCTCGTCAATAACCGGGCCGAAGGCAATGCACCCGCCACCATCCAGGCCATCGTCGACGAGCTTGAGACTCAGATGTCGTCCTGACCAGGCGAATCGACCCAATTGCCGCCTCTGCCCTGCCGTGGTAGCATGAGACCAAGCTGAGGGTTGGGTGCTCACCCTCCAGTGACCGCCTCCCCTTCAGAAGTTCTCACCCTGCCACAAGGAGGTTGACTCACCATGCCGCCCCCGGGCACCCTGAACATGGCTGGCATTCTCGCCGGCATCCTTATGCTTGGATTCGCGCCGGGAACCGTCTCGGCCGAGCAAAATCGGCTCGAGCTCTCGGGCACCTACCGATACGCCTACCAGGAGCCGGTCGGCCTTGCGGAAGCCAGGAAGATCGCTTGCGCTGGAGCCACCCGCCTGTCGGTGGATTCGTCGCGATTCTTCCTGGACGCCACCGCGCACGTGGTCGATCCGCCACTTCTGAGCGCCATCGTGCAGAAACTCCTGTCCGGCCCTCTCAAGGACGTACAAGTCATCGAGCAATCGGACAAGGGCCGGACGGTTTCCTGCAAGGTCAGGGGCTATCTGGATCAGGAGGAGGCCAGAGCGGTCATTGCCTCGGAACTCGGCCGCGGCCCGGCCGGCGAACCGCCCGGCGTGGACCAGAATCGGGCGTTGCAAATCCTCAGCGCGCAGGACGGGAAAGACAACACGGTCGTGGTGGTGTACAAGGCGCGCAAGCGGCTGGATTGGCTAAGCACCGCCTACGACGGCAGCCTGCGGGAAACTGCCGACGTGATGATCGAGTATTACAACGAGCAGGGCCTCCCGATCGGCTCCGACCGGCATCCGGCCCGCCTCAAGCCGGACGGCACCGAGGTAATGAACCCGGGTGAGATTACGGCCTATACGTTCCGGAAGCCGCCCGGTACAAAATCCTACCGCGTCTGGCTGGTGAAGTAGGCCGACTGGATCGTTGAGACCAAACCCGGTGAGCCTGCTGTTATCCTCGCGAGCCCAACCGGCTCAACAGCCCCAACGTCCGAACCTGCCTTACTTCTCCGCACCGATGGGCGGTAGATTAATCCCGAACCGCTCCAGCCCCATGATCACGGTCAGCGCCGCCGGCGAGTGCTGCACGATTTCCTTCTGCACCTCGATGCGCCGCAGATCCACGAACTCCGGCGCAGTCAGCCCAAGCTGTTCGCGATAGGCCCGGTCGGCAATCCCGCGTTGTTTCTCCGCCTTCTCGCGGGCTTCCTCGGCCTTCTGGAATTCGATCATCGTGATGCGCCGCTGCTCCTGCTTGATCGTCTCCGCGGTCTGCTCGAGCACCCCCTTGGGCGGCAGGATGCTGCCGACGACGACCCGGTTCAGCACGAGCGGCATTTTGTGCTTTTCGATGATATTCATCCGCACTTCCTTATCGATGGCATTCTGGAGCAACGTCCGTATGGCCGGCTTGGTCGTCAATTCGAAGAGCGGGTACTTCTGCACTTCCTCACGGACGATGGTGCGAAAGGCTTCCTTGACGTTGTTCGCATACCAGCGCGGGCCGAAGCGGGACACCAGATCGGGCGACCGGCCCGCCATCACGTTGGCGATAAAGAACGCATCGAACGACACGGGCGCATTCTCCGACGAGATGATGTCGAAATGCTCCGAGTACTGGATCGGGCGGATGTCGACATCGATCACCTCCGTCGTCACGGCCACCATCTGCCGGCCGGTGCCGATGGGAATCGGATCCACGCCGCCGTGGCCGAAGAGAAACGGTTTCTCGACCAACACCCCCTCGTGTCCCGCGTCGATCGTGGCATAGATGCAGCCCGACAGCGAACACGACAGCGCCATCGCTCCGATCATTTGAATCCCGCTCGTTCCACGCATGATCCCCTCCCGGTTGCGTGCTTCTCTCGAAGCACGGGTCCTATCCGACACAGGCCCCTGCATGTTCCTTGGCACGGCTTGGAAACATAGACTCTTCCTTCAGCTTATGGGTAGATGCGCGGCGAGTCAACAGACCTGTCACGGTATCAATGCAGAAGAACCAGCAGGACGATGGGGAATGATTAATAAACTCCGGCTTGACGCTGCAACCATCTGACGTACTTGATGATTTCATCCACATCAGCGGATGTCACGGTGGGAATTTTCGGCATGTCGCCGAACTGCCAATGGTGCGCGCGGACACCCAGCATGGCAGCCCGCTGGAACGCGGCATCGCCGTGGTGATTCGGCTCGTAGATCTTATGGACGAACGGCGGCCCCTGGGACGTCCCGACACCACGCTCGCCGTGGCAGCGGGCGCAGTTGGCGTTGAAGGCGGATTCACCTTTCTTGAATTCAGCGGGGACTGCAGCCGGCTTCGAGGCGGGCCACCCGGCCTGGGGCAGCAGCATGGTCACGGCAAACAGCACCAGCGACAGCCTGCCGACCCGGACCATGCGTGGCCGCATCCTGTGCTTGGACGACACGCCGAGGCCCTACCTCTTCTCCGGGCGGTCGCCGGCCGGCGGCTGTCCGAATTGATCATCCACCATCCGCGCCACCCGTTTGGCCGTCAGGTAGCGATAGAGCCGCGCGGAGACAGGGATCGCGACGATCAATCCGATGATCAGGTACATGAAGAATTCTTCAGGGGACATGCTAGCGCTCATTATTCATGAGAGTTCGTAACGAAACCGGCCAGACGCCAAGCGAGACGGGCGCGTGGAGGCGCGAGGACGGGAAGCGTCCTTGAAACAGGACGTTGACCGACCGAGCGACGAGCCCGCCCGCCTGCGTGCCACATTCTAGCACGCAGGCCTGTCGGAGCGGCGTATCGTCGATTGCAGTAGAAGTCTTCATGAATAATGCGCGCTCTATGTTCTCACCGCATCTTTCACATAGGCCGCGGGGTCGGTCAATCCGGCTGCCTTGAATCCCTCGAGCCTGATTCGGCAACTGTCGCAACGGCCGCAGGCTTCCCCATGGACGGCGGGATCGTAGCAACTGTGCGTCAGCTGCAGCGGCGCCCCCAGCGAAACCCCGAGCCGGATGATCTCGGCCTTGGAGAGCGTCAACAACGGCGCCCGGATTTCGATGCCGCGACCGTCGACGCCGGCCTTCGTTCCCAATCTGGCCACCCGCTCAAACGCCTGCAGGTACTCGGACCGGCAATCCGGATAGCCTGAGTAATCCAACACATTCGCCCCGATATAGATGGCGTCGGCCCCCACCGTTTCGGCGTAGGCCAGCGCAAGCGACAGAAAGATCGTGTTGCGGGCAGGCACGTAGGTGGACGGGATGCCGCCCCGGCGCTCGGCCTCCGATCGGTCCCTGGGCACCGGCTGATCCGAGGTCAGGGAGGACCCGCCGAACGCGCGCAGATCGATCTCGATGACGCGATGGTCCGCTGCCTCGATCGCGTGGGCCACCTGGCGGGCCCATTCGACTTCGATGCCGTGGCGCTGGCCGTACCCAATCGTCAGGAGAAACAGACAGCAACCGTCCCGTTTGGCGACGACCGCAGCCACGGTGGAATCCAGGCCACCGCTCGCCAATACGACTGCCTTGGAGGATGTGGAGGACATGTGCGTACCCGAAACCCCACGGAACGCGGGGGCGACGTTCCGGCCATCACTGCTCGCGTTCCTCGCCCTTTTCGATCTTCTCGATCAACTCCTGCTTCGACTGGCAGGCGACGCACAGTTTGGCGAACGGGACCGCCGCCAGACGCTTCTCGTTGATTTCCACGCTGCACTCGTCGCACAGACCGTAGGTGCCATCCTCCAGACGCCCCAGCGCCTCGTCGATCAGCTGGCGCCGCTTGTTGCGCATTTCCATCAGCGAGATGCCGAGTTCGCGGTCCAGATCCATCAGCGATTGATCGCCCACGTCCATGGCGGATTCCAGGCGCCGGCGTTGATCCTCCGTCAGGGACGCACCCAGGTTGCCGGTGATTTCCTGCATCAATTCCTGGCGCTTGTCCATCAACATCCGCTGCAGCGCGGCGCGGCGCTCGGGCGCCATCGCCTTTGTCGGCCGCCTGACCGGCACCATGGACTCCGGCACGCTCACGCGCACTCCCGCTGACGGCTTTTTCGCGTTGACCGGCTGGTGTTTGGGCGGAGATTTTTGGGCCGGCTTGCTGGCCGAAGATTTTTTCGTTTTGGTCTTTCCGGGCATGCGTTCCGTGTCCCTCCCCCTAAAAAAGGAGGGTATTCATAACACGGCATCCCCGGTTTGACAAGCCCTAGCCCGCATTAATCATGGACGTTTCTGCTGCAATCGCGGATTCGCTGCTACGACGAGCTTGGCCGCCGACGCTCGCGGCCAAGCCGGCGGGCTCGCCGCTTAGTCGGTCAACGTACCCGTTGAGTACGCTTCCCTCCTTCGCAGCTCCACGCGCCGGTCTCACGACGCGACTCCACGATTTCGCGACGAACCGCCATGAATAATGCGGGCTAACGCAGCATTGGAGGGGAGGGGGGTCGAGTACACGCGAAAGAAGAACAGCTCTTTACGGATGTTCAAAAAGGCCGTTCAGCAAGGCCGCAGCGAGCGAGGGACCGAGGCATACTTTCCCCGGTATGTTGAGGTTCCGAGCGACGCGAGAACGCCGCTGACGGCCTTTTTCAACATCCGCTAGGAGTAGGTGATGAGGGAATGGACCGGACAACCGTCGAGCTTCTCCCGCCCCTTGAGCGACGTCAGTTCGACCAGGAACGCCAGCCCGACGATGTCGGCCCCCAGTTGGCGAAGCAGGTGCACGGTGGCCGCGGCCGTCCCGCCCGTGGCGAGCAGATCGTCCACGACTAGGACTCGTTCCCCCATGCCCACGGCATCGCGATGAATCGCCAGCGAGTTGGAGCCATATTCCAGGTTATATTTCACTTCGAAGCTGTCGGCCGGTAGTTTGCCCGGCTTGCGCACGGGGACAAAGCCTGTCTTGAGCCGGTCGGCCAGCGGACCCCCGAGAATAAATCCGCGTGATTCAATACCGACGATTTTGTCGATTTTATTCCCCCGGTACCGGGCTGCCAGTTCGTCCAGCACGGCGCGGAAGGCGCGGGCGTTCTTCAACAGCGTGGTAATGTCGTAGAACAGAATGCCGGGCTTGGGAAAGTCCGGGACTTCCCTGATCAGCGCCTTGTAATCCATCTTCGCGCGGGCCCGGACGCGCCCCTGCCCTGCGTGCGTGCGCCGCCTCTTTTTCATCATAGGAAATCCTTCGAGGTCATGGCCTTCCCTTCGATCGTGGCGCGTAATTTTCCCAGGGCTTCGTTTTCGATCTGCCGGACCCGCTCGCGCGTCAGGTTCAGTTCGCGTCCGATCACTTCCAGCGTCTGTTCGTCCTCGCCGTCCAGGCCGAATCGGAGCGTGATGACCCGCTGCTCCCGATCGGACAGCTGCTGCATCCAGACCTTGACCGCCTCGTACCGCTGGATGCCCTCCGCCGTATCGGCGGGAGACGGCCCCTGGGGGTCGCGGATAATATCGCGCAAAAAGGTGTCGGTCCGATCGTTCAACGGACTGTCGAGCGAGTAGGTCGTCCGGACCAGCTGCTTCAGATCGAGGATGTCCTCCTCGGGCACCTTGAGACGCAACGCCATCTCGTCGGGCCGCGGCTCGCGGCCGAGCTCCTGGCCATGCCGTTCCAGTTCCGCCAGATACCGGTTGAGCCGTTCCACGACGTGCACCGGCAGCCGCACCAGCGATCCTTGATTGATGATCGCCCGCTCGATGTACTGCCTGATCCACCATGACGCATAGGTGCTGAAACGAAACCCCTTGGAATAATCGAATTTCTCCACCGCCTTGATCAGGCCCAGGTTGCCTTCCTCGATCACATCCGAGAAGGCCAGCCCCCGATTCATATACCGCTTGCCGATGCTCACGACCAGGCGCAGATTGGCCTCGATCATGTGCTCGCGGGCGTGGAAATCCCCCTCC
>DASWIN010000133.1:0-10920 GCA_036397655.1 Nitrospiraceae bacterium
CTGAAGCAACTTGGCAAGGGCTGGGGCTTCAACAAGGCCGGGCACCTGGAACGGCTCTATACGTTCAAGGATTTCGCGCTGGCGCTGGCCTTCGTCAACAAGGTGGGCGCGGTGGCGGAAGCGGAGGGGCATCACCCCGACCTCTATCTTGCCTGGGGCAAGTGCGGGGTCGAGATCTGGACCCACAAGATCAACGGCTTGACGGAAAGCGACTTCTACATGGCCGCGAAAGCGGACAGGGAGTTCGAAGCCTTCCGCGCCATTGCATGAGGACATCTCGTTCTCGGCAGGGGAAACCAACAAAGGGGGAGCTTGTCATGATAGCAACATTACGGGCGGTGCTGATTGCTGCGATGTGCCTGGGCCTCGCCGGGTTCGCCGTTGCGGGCGAAAAAGGGGCGAACAAATCAGGCGGCGGGAAAGATCTCAAGTCCATGTCGCAGGAAGAACAGATCAAGCTGGCCTTGAGCGCCGCGCCTGCGCGTATCTCCAAGGATGCCGCCGTGATGTTACCGGATAAGGACGGCAAGCCGGCAGAAGTGAAAAAGGGCACCAACGGCTTCACCTGCATTCCTACCGTCAACAACCGGCCGGGGGAGCCGGACCCCATGTGTTTTGACGCGGCCGTGGGCCAGTGGGTGGATGCGCTGGTGAACAAGAAGGACAAGCCGGGCAACACCGTGCCGGGCGTTTCGTACATGGCGCGTGGCGGCTATCACTGGGAGAAGGACGGGAAGATCCTGATGGAAGAAGTACCAGGTGCCAAGCTGGTGAAGGAACCGCCGCATTGGATGCTGATGTGGCCGTTCGACTCCAAAGTGGCCAAGCTCCCCACGCTCCCGAACCCTTCCGGTGTCTATATCATGTTCGACGGATCGCCATTTGCGCACTTGATGGTGTATCAGGATCCGAACAAGATGAAATAACCAGGCTATAGGTAATGGGTGATGGGCAATAGGGCCGGAAGCCAACCACCCATCGCCCCGGTTCACATCGATAATTTCTGCGCGACGTTCCGCATCTGCACGCCGTGGACGAGCGAGGCGCCGCCCCGGATGGCACAGGCCACGTGGACCGCTTCGGTCATTTCCTCGACGTTCGAGCCCTTCTCCAGGCTGGCCTGCGTGTAGGCGTCGATGCAGTAGGGACATTGCACGGTGTGGGAAACGGCCAGCGCGATCAGGGCCTTTTCCCGTTCCGTGAGCGCGCCTTCCTTGAACACGGCGGCATAATAGCTCGAGAATTTCTCCCACAGTTCCTTGTTGCCTTTGCCCATGTCGGCGAACTTGCCCAGATCATGCGGGTGGTAGTAGGTGTCCATCTTCATTCTCCTGAAGGTTAAGGTTGAGGCTGAGGTTGAGAAATCTCGGTCATGGGCTGGCTCAGCCTTAACCTTGACCTCAACCTTGTCTTACGCGGTGCCCGGCTTGTCCGGTTCGGCTTCGGAGAGCAGCTCAGAGAAGCGGGTGCCGACGATGGTCGTGACCTTGCCCATCAACTCCGTGACTTCTTTCAGTTCCTCCGGTGGCAAGTCCAGCTTGAGTTGGGGGTGCATGGCCCATTGTGCGGATACCTGATTGCCCGCGCGGGCAATCAGGACGTGCAGGAGTTCGACCTCTTTGGACGGGGGCTGGCCGTTTTCAGGCTGGCCCGGCTGATGTGGCTTGTTCTGCGTGGTCATCTCATAGGCCCGATACCGGAGGCATCATACCGAAGGCCGGGTGAGCACTTCCACCATCTCGTCGTGAATGGTCCCGTTGCTGGCCACGAGTTCGAGACCGTAAATCGAAAACGGCCCCCCCGCGAAATCGCTCATTCGCCCGCCCGCTTCGGACACCATCAACGACCCCGCGGCCGTGTCCCAGGGATTAAGCTTGAGTTCCCAGAATCCGTCGAACCGGCCGCAGGCGACGTAACAGAGGTCGATCGCGGCCGCTCCCATGCGGCGGAGCCCCTGTGCGCGGACGGCGAACTTGGCGAAGTGATCAAGGTTGTTCCGCTTGCTGACCCGGATGTCATAGGCGAAGCCGGTCACCAGCAGCGCGCCATCGAGCTTGGGCGTGCGCGAGACGTGAATCGGCGTGTCGTTCAACGTCGCGCCGCCGCCGGCCTCGGCGACGAACAGTTCCTGCCTCGTCGGGTCGAGCACGACGCCCAGGATGCACCGGCCCTGATACTCCACGCCGATCGAGACGGCGTAGGCCGGGAACCCGTGCGCAAAGTTGGTCGTGCCGTCAAGCGGGTCGATGATCCATTTGTACGCGGATGTGCCGCCCGCCCGTCCCCGTTCCTCCGCGAGAATTGCGTGGTCGGGAAACGTGCGGCCGATCGTTTCGACGATCGCCTGCTCCGAATGGGTGTCCGCATCGGTGACAAGGTTGAGCGCGTCCTTGTGCTCCACGCGAAAGCCGTTCCTGGCGTACTCGCTCAGGATCACGCCGGCCCGGCGCGCGGCGTCGACCGCGACGGTCTTGATCTGCTCGCGGGTTGCGCGTTCGAGCGGCCGATCGGTGGTCTGCTTCGACATGGGAGGGATCATAACACGTGATGCAGGTTAAGGTTGAGGCTCAGGTTGAGCGAAAGGTCTTCTCCTCCCTTAACCTCAGCCTGAACCTCAACCTTCCTAGAACGTGGCGCGGAGTTCGGCAAAAAACGACGTATTGTTCTGGAGGAACCCGTTGAGGGACTCCTTGCGGCCATTGAACACATCCCATCCCATGTATCCCTTCCATCGGTCGGTGAAGGCATAGGCCACGGAGGGGCGCACGAAAAAATCGCTCCGATTGGCGTTCCAGACGCCCAGCAGCTCCGCCTCCAGCGTGTCGTTCCACCACTGGGCCTTGATCCGCCCGCTGAGACCCTCCTGGATCCGGTCCATCTGTTGGTGGAAGATGACGTTGAGCACGGCCACGTTGCGTACCGCAGGATCCTGGATCTGGAACATGTCCTGATAGTTGATGATGAATCGCTGGTAGGCCTGCAGGTTGATGTTGAGATCTTCCGTGACGTCGTGGTCCACGCCCAGCACGTAGAAGACGTAGGGATTCTTGACGACGACGTCGCTTCCGCCCGGGTCTTGGGTATGCACGTAGGCGGCCTCGCCGCGCAGACCGTAGCGGCCGAGGTTCTTGGCGAAGTCCGCGCCGACCATGTGGATGCGATTGTGCGTGAGCTCCGTCAGGGTCGGCGTCACCGAGCGGCCGGTGGGGATCACGTCCAGCCCGTAGTAGTAGCTGACCGACCAGTCGACCTCGCCGCCGGTGCGGTCGAGCTTCGCGGCGAAGCCATGCTCGGTCCACCGGCCCTGCGAGCGCTTGTCTTCCGTGATCCGGAAACCCGGCGGAGCGGTCAACGGGATCGTCGACGGATTGAAGATCGGCAGCCAGATCAACGACAGCGTGTAGGCGCCGCGATAGTAGTTGGCCTTCAGGGCGGTGGTGCCGATCCGCCGCTCCTCCTCGTCCCTGGCGGACAGCAGCGTAAAGTCCTTCGGGGTCAGCACGTCGGTCGGGTTGATCGCGTCCGCCCGCCCCCACGTGATGATCTGCTTGCCGACCCGGAGGTCCACCGAGCCGAGGTAGAAGTTCGCGTAACCCTCGAGCAGCCGTCCCTGGAACCGGTTGTCCGTCCGTAAATTATCGTCGGTGATGCGGCCTTCAATCTTCGCGTCGCCCCACGAGCCGAACGTGGGCTGCGCCTTCGGCTGGAACGTGAGACCGGGAAGGCTGTGCTGGTTGTCGAGCCGCTTGGAGGACGAATAGTAGTCGCTACGGATGAACCCGCCGAGCCCGAGTTTCTCAAGCCAGGCCGTAGTGGCCGGGGTCGGCGCTTCCGATGGAGGAGGCTCGCCTGCGAACAGTCCGGGCGGCAGCGCGAGGATGAGCAGCAGTACTCCTGCTGCCGGGGAACGGTTCATCTCTCCCGCTCAAGATAGCGCGTGGTGAAATAGTCGTCCCCCACCGGTTTTTTGGTGTCGAGGTTTTCGAATGTCAGCCGCGTGCTGTGGCCGGTCTGGTGGTTTCTGACCTCCCGCTTCGTCGCCCACCATTTGTGGGCGGCGGCGTCCACTTCGACGACCTCCGGCACGAGCATCGTTTTCAACGGCCGTCCGGCCGTGTCCAGAAAGTCGACTTTCTTTTCCATGAAGTTGCTCTTGCGGATCCAGCCTGTCTTTTTCCCGTACCCGTAATCCTTCTTGATCTGCTCGGTGGCCGGAACGGATTCGATGACCCAGCAGTCCTCCCCGTCGAGGACTTCGCTTTTGAGAATGGTATGTTTATAGGTGTCCACGACCGGCACCAGGATGTCGCCATAGGAAAAATCAGACCCCACGAAGCTGTCCCGCTTGTTGTTGGCGACCAGTCGACGGACTTTCTTCAGCGCCGGCAGGTAGATCCACATGTCGTCCTCGCCGTCATAGCGCTGTACTTGAAGGTACCCCGTGCCCTCGACGTCGCCCGGCTCGAGGAACCGGATCATGATCTTGCTGTCGATGCCGTTGGGCTGGAGCAGGGTCACGCTGTGGGTTTTCCGGACCCGCTGCTGCCCCTTGTCGTTGGTCAGGGTCATGGCGCTGTCGTTGACCATGTGTTTGACCTTGGTCACGTAGAAATTCTTCTCCATGATCTTCCGCGCCGTCGGCTCCCCCGCCGGGGCTGATGAGGCGGCGAGCAGCATCGCCGCCAGGAACATGATCGTGCGTGTCATGATGGCGCTCTCCTCTTCTTGTTTACGAAGCCGGCACGGTGGAGGGGTTGACCGCCGCCGCGCCGTTGCCGAATACGAAGCGGGGTCTCACCCGGTGCAGGATGGCCGGGAGCAGGGCGATGGCGGCCAGGCAGCTCACGAGCATCGAGACGGCCACGAGGAACCCCAGGCGCTGATGCATACCCAGCCCTCCCAGCATGAGCACGGAATAGCCCGAGCCGACGGCCAGCGCGACGAACGTCACGGCCTTGCCGGCCGTCGCCAGCGTCGTGGTGACGGCCCGGTCCGCGTCCCCGTGTTTGGCCATTTCCTCGCGCAGCCGGTAGATCATATAAATCGCATAGTCGGCGCCGACGCCCACGGCCATGGCGGAGACGGCCGCCGTGCCGATGTCCAGGCGGATCCCGGTCAGGCCCATCACGCCGAAGTTCGCCAGCACCGCCAGGGTCAGGGGAATCAGGACGAACAGGCCGGCCAGCGCGGAGCGGAGCACCATCGAGGAAATGAGGTAGATGCTCGCGGCGATCACGCCGATGTTGAGCAGCTTGCCCTCGACCATGACTTCGTTGAGCGCCGCGCCCTGGGCCATCCCGCCGCCGATGCTGACCTTGTAGCCGGGCGGGAACTGCCGGGCGGCGAAGGGACGCAGCTCGGCGATGATCTGTTCAATGACCGCCGTGCTGTCGGTTTTCAGGTAGGCCCAGATCACGGCCGACTGGTACTCGTAGTCCACGTAGGTGTCGAAGTCTCCGGGATCGCCCGACATGGAATAGAGCAGCAGATATTGCGCGTTGAGTTCGCGCGTGTCCGGCAGCCGGTCTTCCTTCGGATCGTCCGCGTGCATGGCCTTGTTCATTTTCTTCATGAAATCGGCGAGCGACTGGGTCTTGCCGACCATCTGATAGGTCTGCTCAAGGTGCTGCTGTACCGCTTCCATTGCGCGGAGCGCCGCGGGATTCTTGATGGCACCTGGCTCCGGCCCTTCGATCAGGAGGTAGAGCGTGTTGGTTCCGCCCATCCCCGCATTGAGCGGGATGTCGTCCTGGCGCACCTGGCTGTCCGGGGAGAAATTCCCCTTGAGGCTGTTGTCCACGTGCAGGACGTTGATGCCCACCGCCAGGAGCGCCAGGCCGACCAGCACGGCCACGAAAATGGCGCGCCCGCATCCCGCGACGATGCAGTGGCCGATCTTTTCCAGGAACCGGTCGAAGAGGTCCCGCATCCGCTCGCGCTCGACTTCGTAGCGCTTGGGGGCCGGGAGCATGGAACGGAACGCGGGCACGAAGGTCATTTCCACGATCATGGCGGCCAGCACGCCGATGGCCGTGAACACGCCGAAGACCCGGATGGTCAGGGTCGGGAAGGCCGTCAGGGCGAGGAAGCTCGCCACGGCCATGCTGCCGGCGGTCAGCATCACCGGCCCGACGCGCGCCAGGGATTCGATCACGGCGGCCGAACTGTCGTGCAGGTGCCCATACTCTTCGTAATACCGCTTCAGGATCTGGACCGAATGGCCGTGCGCGATGGCCATGATCAGGATCGGCGTCGTTGCGTTGAACGTATCCATCGGGATGTTCAGCGAGCCCATTACGCCCAGGCCCCACACGACGCTGATCAGGCCGGTCAGTACCGGCACGATGGTGCCCTGAAACGACCAGAACGAGAGATAAGAGACGACGATGACGATGGCCAGGGCGGTGAAGAAGAGCCCCACCATCTGCTGGGAATAAATTTCCAGCCAGGCCAGGTTGATCGAAATGCCGCTGAGGTAGATTTTGACGCTGCCGTCGCGTTCCTTGTCGACGACGCGCTCGACGGCCTCCTTGATGGGCCGGTAGCCCTTGAAGCCCTTGCCGGAGGTGAAGTCCGCGATGATCAGCGACATCCGGCCGTCGCGGGAGACGATCGAGTTGATATAAGTGGGGTTGGCGTAGACCGCCTTCCTGAGGCTGGTGATGTCGTCGGGCGTCTGCGGCACGGTCTCCATCAGTTGCCGGACCCGCATGCCCTCCTCGGTGCCGACGATGTCCTTGGCCTTGCGGGCGGCGAGGCTGATGACGTTGCTGCGGATCACGCCAGGAATCTCCAGCACGCCGTCGGTGATGCGCTGGATCTTGGCGAGGACCGCGGGCTGGAACACGTCTCCGGAGGTGCTCTCCACGCCGATGACAACCAGGTTGCGCCCTCCGAAGATCCGCTCGATTTCGTTGCTGGCGACGACGTAGGGGTGTTCCTGCGGCAGGTTGTCGTTCGGGTCCACCACGACCCGGAGATTGCCGATCCGGGTGAAAAAGAAGATCGTGATCGCGGCGGCGACCAGCATGACCGCCACCCGGTAGCGCACGATGAAGGTTGCGTAATGGCGTAGCACGGACGCTCCTATCTACGATCGTCTTAGAGCCTTGAGTTGGACAAAGGATTCACTGCCGTGGAAGATGCCCGCAGAATAGCGGACGCGGTTCGAAGGGTCAACCGCCGGCTTGCCTTCGCCCTTCGCGCCGCCGTATGCTCCGGCGATGACGCAGCCGGCTTCGTCAGATCCTCTTCAGACGCTCCGTGAGGAATTTCGGCATCATCTGGAGGTCTTTTACGCCCGTCTCAAACTGGCGCCGCCCTACCACAGCGTGGAAAAAGCGATCGTCCAATTGACGGCCGCCCTCAAGGCGCTGTCGCCGGAGGAACAGGCTCGCCTCGTATCGGACCCGGCCGGCCGATGGACGGCGTACCAGAAGGCCTTCGCGGAATCGGGGCTCAATCAGAAACACCGCGGGATTATCGCGGGGCTGGTTAAATCCGGACAGACCGGTGATCTTCCCGACGAATACGAGCACTTCCTCAGCGCGTTTCGTTCGTAGGCTGGCTCAGCGCCGTCCGCAACTCCCGGAACACATCCATCAGCCGCTGATCTTCCATCCGGTAGGCCAGCGAGACCGTCACCAGTCCGAACACCAAAACCAACAGCCCCACGCCGGTGATGCCCAGGACGAGCAGCAGGCTGCCAAGCGAGAAGGCGTCGTCGCCCGTCAGGAAGCGGACCAAGAAGGCCAGGGTGCCCAGGCCGACGAGCGCAAACCAGAGGAGCGTCAGCACGGCCGACGACCAGGGCATCAGCTTGACGCACCGCAGGCGGGCTCGGCCTTCGCCCCCGTCCAATTCGATCGTCCCTTTGAGCGGCCACGCGGTTCGAAATCGTGATACGGCGCGGCCGGATTGGGGGCGCAGCAGGATACGGCGTTCGTTGGGGAAGAATCGCGCGATCCCGTGGTCGAGTCGCAAGAGACCGTCGGGATCGAAGCGGGCCGACAGGAGGTGGTCAGGCTCGACTGGGAAGGCGTCTTCCGCGCGCGCGACGGGGCAGCCGTACCGGCCGGCCGCCGCGGTCAGCCGCCGGAACTGCCACCAGTCAGCGGCGACCAGGGCGGCCAACAGACATCCCGCAAAGAGTCCTGCCAGCAGCATGGGCCGGTACGATAGCACGCCGATCCGGAGATCGGAAGGCACGAGGCAACGGGCAGGATTAGGACCTCTAGCCCTTGCTCCCCGCCCCGCCAGCCTCGCGCCTGATCAAGTTGGTTGACTCTCGATCTTCGATTCGCTAAATTAGGCGCGCGTTTTCGTTGGTTGGACCTTGTTCCGTATGGATCTGAAAAAAGTCGAGCGAGTCTATTCGCACTACGCGTCGATCTACGACCACGTTTTCGGGAAGGTTTTTCACGAAGGCCGAGAGTCGGCCGTCCGCAACCTGAACATCCCTCCGGGCGAACGGATTCTGGAAGTGGGTGTCGGCACGGGCCTCTCCCTGCCGCTCTACCCCTCCCATTGCCGCGTGACAGGAATCGATCTCTCAGACGGCATGCTGGAGAAGGCACGGGAGCGGGCCGCCGCGCACCGGCTGTCGCATGTCGACCTGCACCGGATGGACGCGGGGGAAATGGAATTCCAGGACGACAGCTTCGACACCGTCGTGGCCGCCTACGTCGTCACCGCCGTGCCGGATTACCGCACCGTGATGACCGAGATGATCCGGGTCTGCCGGAGCGGCGGGCGGATCATCCTGCTCAATCATTTCAGCAACGGCAACAAACTGATCGCCGCGGTCGAAAAGGCGATCTCGCCCCTCTGCAAGCACATCGGGTTCCGGACCGATCTGGCGCTGCACCATGTGCTGGAAGGCACGTCGCTGCAGGTGGCCAAGAAGGAAATGGTCAACCCGCTGCGGTTCTGGCACCTGGTGGAATGCGTGAATCAGAAAAACGGGACAGATTTTTCCCCGAAGAACGGTTCCCACCTCTCGTCCCATTAACAACCGTCTGAACGTCCATCAAGTCCGAAAGTCATCAAGTCGTCAAGACCTTATGACTTGACGGACTTTCGACTTTCAGACTGGGTTCTGCTACGGATTCAGCTCGTCGAAGGTGGCGGTTCGTCCCGGATTCGGCTCGCCCAGCCATTCATCGCGTTCCATGACCTGGTTGCCTGACAGGCAGGTCCCAGGGAAGCTGCGGGCGATGATATCGGCGAGGACGACCAGCAGACGGCCCGTGCCGTTTTCGTACGGATCAACGGCCCGGAGCGTGATGCCGAAATCGCAGTCGTCCAGCCGGCCGTAGGTCTGGACGTGCAGGCCGGTGCGGGAATCCGACTCGGGCGCGGCGGACGGGATCAGGTAGCCTTCCAAGCGCAACGACGGGTGAGGGCGCGTCGTGCGTTTCACTGCCCGCCATGAGCAGGGAAGGCCGGCTCGGTCCAGATGCGCGAGCAGCCACTCGACCGTCGGCAGTTCACCGGTGCGGGCCTGGAAGGTCCACTCGGATGTGCCGGCGCGGATCGGCCGGTCACGGCCGGGCCTTGAGACTTCATCCAATTCGGCTTCGTCGCACACCACGTAAAACTCTCCGCGCGGGTCGAACCAGAAACGCAGCCGTCCGCCGACGGCCTCGGCGGTGATCGCATGGATCTCCGAGCAGTCGGCTCCTTCCTGCTCGAAAATGGACAGGTCGGTCACACCGCGCATCGTGAGCCTGGCCACGCGCGTGACGGCATACAGCCCTTCGGGACCGCGCACGGCGACTTCGTAACGGATGACGGCGGTCAGGACGGTCCCGGCCACCACTTCGCGGCCCGAGGCTTCGTCGAACAGGCGCTGCTTGCGGACGTTCAGCTCGTTGATCTGGCCGCCATGGAACGACCGGGAGTGGCCCAGGAGCCAGGCCAGATCGTCCGGGGTTTTGATGCGGCGAAGCATGGGGTTATTGTAGGGAAACCCCCTGGTCGGTGCCAGCCCTCTCTTGTTCCCACGCCTTTTGAAAATGAGTGAACACTTGACAGACGGAGGCGGCGCTGTTCTCGAACGCGCCCCGGAATGCTATTGGGCCGCGGCGACGTCCACCCAGAGCAGGCAGTCGTAGGGAACGCGTTTGCTGGGATACGAAGCCCCACGCTTCCACCTGGTGACCATGTCGCGGGAGGGCACGAGGACTTTCTCCACGCTGAGATAGACGGGTTTCAGCCCGCCCAGTAATTCCCGCAGTGTATCGCTCTTCAACAGGAGGCGGGCGACAAAGACGTTCGCATGTCCACGCACGGGCTTGCCGGTGAAGAGGTTCCATTCCCTGGCCTGGCGGGCCGTCGACGACAGTTCTCTCGACATCTCCGGCAGCTCGACGAGGCGTCCAAGGAAAATGCGGACCGCCTCCTTGCCCTGTTTCTGGAACGGCGCCGCGTCCCGCATGACCCGCTTGAAGCCATCTGTAAAGGCCTGGGCAGTCGGAATGCAGGGGGTTTTTATCTTGCTCTGAATCTGAAGGACACGCAGGTGATAGGCCGAACGGTCTTCTTCTTCCAGCACCATGGTGCAGGACTCAACCTGGGTTTTCCATGAGCCTGTCACGACGACGGCCCCTGCCGGGATCCCGGAGAGCGAAAACATCAGCCACGCAGCCGCGAGGGAAACGAAGAATCTTGACGGCACGCGAGAATCGATCATTTCCCCTGCGTCAGAAAGTATGCCGCGGCCGCGGCAAGCGCCAGAAAGATCACCAACCACCTGACAAACCCCTGGCGGGCCTCGATCTGAGCGACTTCCAGGCGGCGCTGGAGATCAGGCCGGCTCTTGAGGTAGGCGTCCACCAGGTCCTTCGATTCCTTCAAGCCGAGGCCGCATTCCAGGCGGATGATTTTGATCGCCTCAATCGTCTTCCCCTGCTCCAGCGC
>DASWIN010000134.1:0-6173 GCA_036397655.1 Nitrospiraceae bacterium
ACCTTGGCGAACAGGAGCCGGAGCAGGTCGGCCATTTCGGTCGCCGTGCCGACCGTCGAGCGGGACGTGCGGACGGGGTTTTTCTGCTCGATGGCAATGGCAGGCCGGACATTGGTCAGCCGGTCGACGTCCGGACGGTCCACCTTTTCCAGAAACATGCGGGCATAGGTCGAGAGCGACTCGACGTAACGCCATTGGCCTTCGGCAAAGAGCGTGTCGAAGGCCAGCGACGACTTGCCGGAACCGGACACGCCGGTGATCGCGGTCACTTTGTTATGGGGAATGCGAAGGGAGATGTTTTTGAGATTGTTCTGCCGCGCGCCCTCGACGATCAGGTCGCTTGAATCATGGGATGGCTTGCTACTGTTGGGCACGAGCAGTTCCTCGTGAAAGAGAGAATTTGACCATCGTAGCAAGTCATGGATTGTGGGCGCAATCGGATTGCACGGCCGGTCCGCCAAAGTCTAGCGCAGCACCATCCGAAGCAGCCCCACGCAGCCCATGTAGATCGCGAGTGAGCCGGCCATCGTGACCCAGAACCCCAGATGGTTCAGCGCGACGATCATGAAGCCCACATAGGCCAGCCAGGGCGGCACGAACCAAAGGAGATGCTTGGCATAGATCAATGTCGCGTCGTAGCCGCCGTTGAGATAGATCAGGACGAAGGTCACGCCCGTAATTGCAGGAAACGTGCTAGCCAATGCAGCCAGAAACCCTTCGCCTTTGGCACCGAGATAGGTCGACAGACTGACGACCACCCCGCCGATGAGAAAATAGAGCCCGTACTTTATTACGTCGTTCATGCCTGCGTTCCTTTCGCCGTCATATTCATGCGAGCACGGTTCGGATAATCGAGTACATCACCATGACTTCGACTGCGTGGGCGATGATGGGAACGTAGAGGTTCCGCAGACGCGCCCAGAGCAGGCCCCACACGAACCCGTCCCACAGGGCGATCCAGTGCAGGTGCCGGAAGGTTGCTACCATGAAGGGGTCAAACGAAAAAGCGAGGGCCGAGACTCCAATGGCCAGGCCACCGATGAGCGGCAGTGGAAGAGCCGGTGTAAACCGTTCCGCCAGCGCGAGGAGGCGGCCCAGGAGAAATCCACGAAAGTTCACTTCGACGAGCACCGCGATCAGCAGGATGAACCAGGGCAGCATGACGGCCGGTGGAATCTGCGCATGGGGGGTGTCGCGCAGGAAGGCAATGTCGTAGCCGAGCCAGGGAACCATCCAGAGAATGATACCGACGTTCGCCGCGCCCAGGATCAGGCCGGTGGCGGTTCCCCAGCGGAGCCCCTGGCCGAGTTGCACGGGCCGGAGCCCGAGCCGAGCCATGATGTCGGAGTTTTGTGAAGCCCACCAGGCCAGCGACGCGTAGGCGACGGCTTGCGGAAGAAACTGAAGAACTTGGTCACTCTGTAAGTCGGAGGGGAGGGCGTAAAAGAAGGCGGTGGCCAGGATCGGCATCCACGCCAGCCATGCCGACCTCTCGGGGGGAAGCACCTGACTCAAGCCGGTTACTGCAGTTGAATGTCGTACCGTTCGAGGGTGGTCCCCTTGTTGCGGGCCAGGTTGGACAGCGACTTGTTGTAGTCCACGACCGAGCGCAATTCGCTGCCCTGGGCCGTGGCAAGATCGCGCTGGAAGTCGAGCACGAAGCGGGTGGTGCTCAACCCGACGTTCAGCCGCTCGCGTTCGGCCTGTAACTGCTTTTCCGCCATGATGCGGGCGGACCGGGTCGTTTCAATCCGCTTGAAGTCGGTCTGGACGCGGCGGACCGCTTCGCGGACGCTGACGATGACTTGTTGGCGCACGCTCTGCAGCGAGGATTTGGCATTCTGTCCCTCGAGCTGCCGCTTGTTGTACTGGCTGGTGGCGGACCGGTTGCCGAGAGGATAGCTCAACACCAGACCCGCGCCGTAGTTGTAGTAATCACCGCTGAAGTTCCGGTCGATCATGTCGCCGCCGTCCCGGCCCAGGCCGGCCATGCCGGAGGTGCCCTGGAACGACAGGTTGGGGAGCATCTGGTTCTTGGCGAACTTGACGTTCAGGTCGGCCGTCTCGATATTCTTCTTGGCCTGCAGGATTTCCGGCCTCCGCTCCAGCGCCACGTCGATGGTTTCCTCCGGGCTCAGCGCCTCCAGCGTCTGGATCGGCTTGTCCAGCGGAGTGAGCCGGACATCCTGGCGGAGTTCCTCTTCGGTGGGATTGAGGAGCCGTCGGAACTGGTCCTCCTGGTCCCTGATCGCCTTCTCGGCCACGAGCACCTGCTCCACGCGCGCCGCGACGGCGGCTTCGGCCTGGAGCACGTCCACGATCGACATGATGCCCGCCTTGGCCTTCGCGCGGTTGCTGGCCAGCAATTCCTGCGCCGCCTTGTGGGCCGATTCGGCGACCTTCAGGTTCTCGTTCACGAACACCAGCTCCCAGAAATTCTGCTCGACGGTTGCGATAACGGTCAGGACCCGGTCGAGAAAGACATGCTCTTCGATCTTGGCATTATTCCGGGCGACCTGGATGAAGGTGCGGTTGATGTCGGTCCCGAAGTTGCGCAGGAGCGGTTGCGTGAGTGTAAAGGCCAGGCCACCTGAGTAACCGGGGTTGAAGAGGAAGCCGCCGGCCACGTCCCGATTGATGTTGGACCGCGACGGGCTGTAGTTCAGGTCGTAGTTGGCGCCGGTCAGCAGATTCTGCGTGACGTCGAGCGTCAGCGAGTGGTTCCGCTGGTCGAACGTCTGGATATCCTGCAGGGCCTGGCCGGTGCCGCCGAAGACGGGGCGGTTCAGCGGCTGGACGGCACGGTTGTACTGGCCGTTGAGGCTGAGCGTCGGATCGAACTTGGCCTGCTCGCCTATAATGTCCGCCACACGGCTCTCCTTGGTCTTGCGGCTGATGGAGATGTCGAGGTTGGCCTCCAGTGAGCGCAGGACCGCGTCGACCAGGGCGATCGCTTTGCGTTGTTCCTGGGGCGGTTTGGTCTCCTGGGGCTGGCTGGACGCCTCGCCTGATGCGAGTACCAGCCCGCAGGCGAGCAGGCCCGAGAGCAGGATGGTCATGAACACACCCGATTGTCTGCGCTGTTGTCCCATAGCCTGTTCCTTGCAGAAAGATCAGATTCGAGCGATACTATACTAACCTATGTTGCAGTCTGTCACGCAGAAGCGGGAAATCCGACCGAGGCCCGGGCGGCGGGGGTGGCTGCTCATGGCGCTCATGGCGCTCATGGCTTGCGGTGAGCCGGTCTGGGCGCAGAGCGTTTCGGGCGTCAGGGGATTCAGCGGAGGAACGGGCGCTCTCTTCAGTTTCGTCGGTCCGGGGAATCTCTATATCGATAATCAGGGCAACCAGGGCTACATCTACAATTTCGGCAATAACTTCGAATCGTTCAATTTCCGGCTGGCGAGCGGGCAGGCCAACATCGGCGGGATGATGACGCTGGGCCCGCAGTTGACCATCGGACTGATCCAGGGCGCTAACCAAACCGGGTCTCCCATGATCTTCCCGCCTATTCCGCGTCTTGTCGCTCCGCTTCCACCGATTCAATCTTCGATTCTGGACGACTTCGAGCCGCTGATCGATATTCCATAAAGTCCGCGCGACGGGCGAGACTGGCGCGCAACGCGGGAATGGCAGGATCGTCTTGCACGTCCCGCCTGTCTCGCTACTCGCGCGCGTCTCGCGCCGCCATTCTTATGGCGCGTTGGCCAGCTGCCAGGCCAGGGCCAGCACGAATCGCGCGGCTGACTCCATGATTTCCGGCCTCACCTTGTCCGCCGTATCGGTCGGCTGGTGAAAGTCCGGATGTGTGCCCCCGCTGACGACGGTGGCCGTCGGCACGCCGGCTTCCTTGAACGGCACATGGTCGCCACCCGGGAAGAATCCGAACAGATCCAGCTTCCCCGCTCGCCCGGCGGCCTTGCCGGCTTTCATGGCCGTCTCCTTGGAGAGGTCGGTCAGGCCGACGGTGAGCCGGCCGTTGCCGATCCCCGCATGATCTATGTTGATCATCGCCCTGGTGGTCGGCAGGGGGCGGACCGGTTGGCGAACGTAGAACCGTGAGCCCAGCAGGCCCTGTTCCTCTCCGCTGAAGGAGACGAAGACAATCGAACGTTTCGGTTGCATCCTCGATAAGGCGCGAGCGACTTCCAGGAGGACGGCCGTGCCCGACGCGTTGTCATCGGCACCCGGGAACAGCAGGCCGCCCTGATTGCCGAAGTGGTCGCGGTGCGCGCCGATTACGATCGTGTCCTCCCGGCGTTTCGGATCGTGGCCGGGGACCAGCGCCATGAAATTGTATAAGGCTGCCGGCGTCTGCCAGCTGGCCCATGAGATGCGCGTCACGACGCCGGTGTCGTGCGATTGACTCTTCGGTTCCCGGTTGAGCAGCGCCTGGAGGTCCTTCAGGGAACGCCCCTTTGCCGAAAGAATTGCCTCGGCCAGGTCCGTGCTGATCCATGCGCCGGCCAGTCGGCGGTCTTCTTTTGAGAGGCTATAGGAGCCCATCGGCATCCCGCTCAGCCCGCGGCGCGTCTCGTAGGCGCTGAGAATCGGTCCTGTGGCGATCAGGAACGCCTCCGCGCCCTTCTCCCGCGCCACGCGCTCCTTGTCGGCCTGGGTCACGTGCGTGGAATAATGGTCCGGCTTCCCGCGCAGCATCAACACCACGCGGTGTTGGACATTCACGCCGGCGTAGTCATCCACTCCGTGCTCCGGGTCTGAAATTCCGTAGCCGACGAAGATTACCGGTGCGCTGACCTTGATCGCAGAGGAGTCCAGGATCGGCAGGTAATCCGGGCCCAGGCGTGCCGGGATCGGCACGGTGCCGGAGAACAGCTCCAGCAGGGGGCTGTCCTGGATCCGTGTCACCAGGAGCGGGTCCGCCATGGCCCACTCTCTGACGACCGGGTTGAGCGCCTTGTGGGCGCCGATCGCCGGCTGGAGGCCAAGTGATTTGTAGCGATCGGCGACCCACAGGCCGGATCGCAGATCGTCCGTGGTGCCGGCTTGCCGCCCGTTGAACTCGGGGCTGCTGAGGCGCGCGACATCCTTCAGCATTCGGGTGCCCGACACGTTTTTCAGCGCGCCGGCGAGCGCATCCGGCTGGTCGGCCGGCGCCGCCGCGGATATGGCGGCGAGGGCGGCGCAGCACAGCGTGATCAAACCGATTCTGATTGCAAAACACGGCCGCATAGGCAGGCGGCAGTGTTGCACCCGATTCTGGTGAAGTCAATCGGCCTCTGTTATATTGCTCGGACTATTCATGAATGCCTGCTGCGACAGCCGATTCTTTCGCCCGGCGGGACTTTTCTCGTTCGGCTTCCTCGACGTACCGCAGGGAGTACGCCTCCGTCGCCTCACTTGCGAGAAGTCTCCGGCGGGCTTCGGTCTCGACCGTCTCGCGACGGCATTCCCGAATAATCCGAGCGTGCGCCGCTTATGATCCGAAAAGATTTTTACGAGACGCTGGGTGTGGCGCGCGACGTTTCCGACGAGGACCTCAAGAAGGCCTACCGGAAGCTCGTGCTGCAGTACCATCCGGACAGAAATCCTGGCAACAAGACGGCGGAGGACAAGATTCGTGAAATCAACGCCGCCTATGAGGTCGTCGGCGATCCGGAAAAGCGGCGCGCCTATGACCGCCTGCGGTTTGGCGACGAAGTGCGCGACGAAGCGCCGGATCCGGACGTCATTCTCGAACAGATGGAGCAGAAGTTGTTCGATGAGGGGCGCAAGGAGCTGTTCGCCCAGCTCATCACGGACACGAAACGGATCAAGGCGGAACTGGCGATCGTGCGCGAGCGGACGGTGGCGGCGCAGGGCTATGATACGTTCAAGCACGCCATTGTGATCGAGCGCGGGGCGGAAATCCTTCCCGAGTTCACGACGGCCGAGATGGATGCGCGCCGGGACCGCATCCTGGACGTGGCCGTGCAGATGATGACGTCGCAGGGGGTCGTGAAGAAGGACGACGCGGCCGCCGTCAACGCGCTGCGGCAGCAGTTCAAGGAAACGTATCAGAAAGGCCGCATCGGCGGATTTGGTTCAGCGCTGGAGCTGCTGTACGTCAGGCGATAAAGCAGGTTGAGGTTAAGGCTAAGGTTAAGGTGGCCGGCGAATCCGAAAATTCTTCGCTCAACCTGAACCTCAGCCTCAGCCTTCTGCGAGCGGTC
>DASWIN010000135.1:0-7026 GCA_036397655.1 Nitrospiraceae bacterium
TAATTGATCGCCTCGAATCCGGATGCGCCGGGACGCCCGCCTCCCTGTTCCGGGTCGCCGGTAAACGGGAGCATGAGCGGGATTTCCGATTCCATGCTGGAGAAGACCACCACCAATATATACGGCACCCCCTGCTCCCGCCCCAGGCTGATCACCGTCTCTTGAGCGGTCTCAGGAGTGAGTCCGGACGAGGGCAGGACCTTGGCGATGCGGATCGGGGTCTTCTGCTCGATCCGATGCCGAACCGCATCCGAGAGAAACGCCAGGCTGCCGTCGGACAAAGCCGGAGCTGATTCCGCGTGGGAGGTATCGTTGATGAGGAGCAGTCCTGCCTGCGCCTGGACGTTCGCGAGAGAGCGGAGGTCCACCGAAGCCGCCTGCGCGCTCTCCACAGCCGGACCCAGGTAGGCCGCAATCCGGGCCGGAGGTTTCGTCGAACAGCCGGCCGCCAACAAGGCACAAACGAGAAATGAAGACAGGAGCGATGATCGATGCATGCGGCACCTCCATACCAAGCTTCGCTTGAGCCGGCGGCTCACCGGGCGAAGCCCCTCTCAATTGACGCCGCCGGAGAAAACCCACCAGTGTCTTAGGGTGGGAGTCGAACGAGGGGGATCGCGGGGGAGAGGCTCCCCCGCGTGGGGAGACACGAGGGGGCTGGCCCCCTCAGTGGGAGCACTCGCAGCGAGTGCGACTTTGACTGCCCACCCTCTCCGCCAGCCTTCGTCCGCCTACGCCACGCTACGGCGGGCTTCGGCCTTCGCCGACCGAAGTCGGCTTCGGCCGACGAAGGTCGGTGGCAAGCCATCCATCTTGAACAGGGAGGCGGGCGAAGGCTGCCCGACGAAGCATCCCGCCGAAGGCTGACCGAGGCGGAGGCTTTAGCGAAGGCGGGCTCTTTTTCGAGCTATGAAGTATGTATATCTGCTCAAGAGTGAATTGCACCCCGACCAATGCTATGTCGGGCTGACGTCTGACATTGAGCATCGACTTGACACACACAACGCCGGCGGGTCTATACACACATCTAACTTCAGGCCCTGGAAACTCGTGACCTATCTGGCTTTTACTGATACTGCAAAGGCTGTTGCGTTTGAACGATATATGAAGACTGCATCAGGGCGAGCCTTTTCCCGAAAGAGGCTCTGGTAAGCCGCCTGCGGCGAAACCCCTCAGGTGTTTTAGCCCTTCCCTCCCAACGCCTTTCTTAGCTCCACCATCGCCAGCGTGTCCCGTTCGCAGTACTTGAGCAGGGCTTCGCGAATCCTGGCCTTCTCGACCCAGTCGGTTTCCTCGAACACCATCCGGTAGTAGGCCCGCGCTGCAATTTCACCGTCCTGGATCTCCAGGTCGCCGTAGCCCAGCCGCGGCACCACCGCCGGCAGGACGGTTTTGATCGAGTAGGACCCTTGGAAGGCCGGATGGTAGTAATGATCACGCACGATGTCGAACAGGTCCCACAGCCGGCCCAGCAGCCGCTGGAGCTCCGGCCGCAACGCGGGCAGCGCCTCGGCCAGGCGCCCGATGACCGACCGCTCATAATCTGAATAGACGCAGATGCTGCCCTCCCGTCCGAGCGACTCCAGCAGCCGCACGGCCAATTCTTCGCGCGGATCCTTGGCTTCCAGGCACAGGTACTGGTCATGGTCCAGCCGGCCGTCATCGTATTCCACATGGTTCGACCACTGGGTCGGCAGCACCTGATAGGGCCTCGTCTGCGGGAACTTCGGGATGGCCGGCATGAACGTTTCGAAATCCAGGTGGTGTACGGGATAGCGGACCGTCTTGAGCATGATCGGCAGCTTGGGACTGATCCACTCGACATTGTCTTTCACGCGCCGCTGCCAGATGGTCAGATTGAAGTCCGTCGGGATCTCATCCATGGTTCGAATGCCGAGGCGCATCAGCTGCCGGAACGTCTTGTCCCCGCCCGGAAGATGGTAGATCCAGCGTTCGGGCTTGCCCTTCGTGCAATGGTCCCAGAACTGGCATTCGTAGGGCGAGAAGCAGTGCCCGTCCGGCTCGATGGCCGGCGGCGCCGGATCGGCCAGCATGGCTTTCATTTCGATCAGCTTGCTGGGCACGTCGGCCAGCCTCGCCTGCACCGGCTCGGTGCAGTCCTGAATCCCGAAGAACGCCTGCAAGTCAAGCTCGCCGCCTGGGTACACGTAGCGCGTGTTGATGTGCATGAGGCAGGACGTCGCCAGGATGGTCCCCGATCCGTTGATGACGTAGGTCTGGACGGCCAGGTCGTCCAGATGCACGTCCTTGACCCGCGAGGAGGATTTGACTTCGATCAGCCGCCAGACCGATTCGCCGTTCTCCGCCGTCGAGAGCCGTTCGAGGATGTCCACACGGATAAAGACGTTTTCGAACATGAACGCCGCTTCGAAAATGGCCGGTACCTTCGGATCGGCCAGCAGCGCCCTCGTATGGGCGATCGCCTCCGCCGCGTGCTTGCGGTCGGCTTCCACCAGCACGCCGCCTGGAAACCGCTTTCGGGCGAGCTCCCCGATCTCGGTGCCCATGTCGAGGATGGCCTGCGTGGTTTCATCGTGCGCGGTGGCGCGGGCCGGATGGTAAATTTCAAGGAAAAGCCGCTTGTGGCACTGGAGGCCGGACAGAAACTTGGACTTGGACAGGCGATAGGAGACGGTCTCGGATTGGGAGAGGCGTTCCGGCGAGATCAGCATCTTGCCGACACAGAATACACAAGCCCCTCGTAAATAGCTAGACGCCTCGAGGCCGCGCGAACAGTTCGCGGCTAGTTCGACACGACCTGAACCGGATCCGTCGAAAACACGTACCCGCAGGCGCCGTCGGGCAGGCGCAGCTTGTAGGCCGTGAAACCCCTGCCCGCATGATGCGTCACCACCCCGCTGGTGTCTCCTATCTTTTTCACCGCCAACACGCTGTTGACCATGAGGCCGGGTGTTGATGGATTGGCGGGCATCGGTTTGGCCAGCACGCGCGTCGTGTCGGTAAAGGCCAGGGTCATGCGGAGGTCCTTGAAGCGGTTGATGGCCTGCTCCGTCATTTCCTGCTGCGTCAGATCCTTGAGGTCCCGTCCGGGCTCCTTCGTATTGCACACGGGCCCTGATACGGCGAACCCTCCTGCGCCGAGCACCAGCAGGAGCAAGACGACGAGATGGATGGGCCGCACCCTTGGACCGGTCCTCGGCGTGGGCGCGCTGGGTTCCTCTTCGAACTCTTCTTCTCCTGAATGGTTCATGTGCCCTTTCTCGAGGGCCGGGTGTCTTTCCCAGGCCCCTTCGTCAGTTCAATGCGGGCAACCCCCTTCACATTGGCGCAGAGATCGCCGAGCCCCGGCGCGACCAGTCGGAACGGCCCGCCCTTGGCTTCCGGCAGTGGTTCTCCATCCAGCTCATATACCAGAACTCCGTGCTCAATGGCCTGTCGTACGGTCAGGCTCGCGGCAAACTGGCCATCCTGCGAATGGAAGGTGACATGATCCGCGCCGATGGCCATTGTCGTAACCTCAAGGATCCCTTTCATTCTAATTGCTTTACCTTTCATATTAGGCATGATTGTGCCGAGATCAGTCATCTGATGTTCTCCCGGAAGCTTGCCCAATGCCTCCCGGTCAAGCGTGACCGGCTGCACCACCGCTCCCTCAATCCTGATCGTTCCCGGACCGGCCTTTTCCTTCTCCATGACCGCCTTGACCATCGCCGTCAACGCTTCATTCACCGGGGTCGGGATCCCCAGCTCCCGCCCCTTCCTGACGATGTAGCCATTGAGCGCATCAATCTCGCTTGGCCGGCCCGCCTTCCAATCGTCGTACATGGACGTATGGATGTCCCGGATGGACTGCGTCGCCTGGATCGTCTTCTCCGCCATGTCCGGCGCCAGCGGCACCTTGAGCGATGCGGAGACCGCCGCCACCTCGCCCACGATCTGCCGGATCACCCCCATCATTTCCGGATGGTCCAGCGCCTTCGCCACCCGGTCGTTGATCAGAACCGTGATCGGGTTGAAGACGCAGTTCCAGCACATTTTCTCCCATTTGCTGCGGCGGATGTCATTCGACATCTGGCACTGAATTCCAGCCTGTTTAAAGAGATCGGCAATCATGCCCAGCCGTTCGGTCTTGTGCCCCATCAGTTCACCGATCGCCACCACTCCGCGTTTATAGTGTTCGATCACGCCGGGCTCGACGATCTTGGAATAGATGAAGGCGACGCCGCCCACCACACAATCACGTTGCAGGCGTGCGACGATACGATCTTCGGTATCCACGCCGTTCTGCAATGTCAGGATGACCGTCCTGGGAGTCAGGACCGGCTCAATCTGATCCATGACTCCGTCGAGGTCGTAGGCCTTGACCGCCAGGATCACAAGGTCGGGACACACCAATTCGCGGGGGTCGGACGCAGCCCGCGGGCGCACCGTCAGCGTCCCGTTTGCGCTCCGGACGATCAACCCCCGCTCCCTGACGGCCTGAAGGGTTCGCGGCCTGAGCAGGAACGACACGTTTGGATTGCTTTTCGCCAGATGGGCGCCGAAAAACCCTCCGACCGACCCGGCGCCGACCACGAGAATGTGTTGCATGCAAGAAGGCTACAGTTAAGGTTTAGGTCGAGAGTAGGAGGAGGCAGGCGCACGAGACTCGCCTCAACCTCAGCCTTAACCTCAACCTGCTTTCTGCGCTACTATACCCGCACGGACCCGGGGCATCAATGGCCGGACTGCTCGAAGTCAAAACACGATTGGCGGCTGCCCGTTCAGTGACGGTCCTCACAGGCGCGGGCATCTCGGCCGACAGCGGCGTGCCGACGTTCCGCGGCGCCGACGGGCTCTGGCGGAATTTCCGGGCGGAAGAACTGGCCACGCCCGAAGCCTTCGAACGCGATCCCCGCCTTGTCTGGGAATGGTACAACTGGCGCCGGGAATTGATCGCGACCAAGAGGCCGAACCCCGCCCATGAGACCGTGGCCGCGATGGAACGGCGATTTTCACGGTTCTGGTTGATCACGCAGAACGTGGACGGCCTGCATCGTGATGCCGGCTCCACCAGGTTGTCCGAGATTCACGGCAACATCTGGAAGGTCCGTTGCACCGCCTGCGGCCGGCTGGAAGACAACCGCCAGGTGCCGGTTCCCATTCCCCCAGCCTGCACCGCCTGCGGCCGACTGGTGCGGCCGCATATCGTGTGGTTCGGCGAATCGCTGGCCGCGGAGGACATCACGAAAAGTTATGCCGCGCTCGAATCCTGCGAGGTGCTGCTGATCATCGGCACCTCCGGCATCGTCTATCCCGCCGCCTCGTTCGCGCCGGTCGCCAAGTCGGCCGGCGCCTTTGTCGTGGAGATCAATCTGGATGCGACGCCGAATTCAGGCGTGGTGGACGTCGCGTTGCAGGGACGAGCGAAGGATATCGTCCCCCTGCTGCGCTAGCGGATGCTGAAAAAGTTCGTCAGATTAATGGCTGTGTCCGAAAGTCATCACGTCATAAAGTCTAACGTCCGGGAGACTTTCAAACTTTGGACTTTCGACTTCTCCTTGCGTCGCTACAGGGCGGCGAGGAGCGCAGGCAGCTGTTCGAGCGATTGAATGGTGGGAACGTTCGTGGCCGACGAGCACAGCTGGGACTCCCGCTCGATCAGGACAGCCTGCAAACCGGCTTTCCTGGCGCCTTCCACATCATCGCGGCGGCTGTCGCCCACATGCACCGCGTCCTCAGGATCCATGGCGTGCTTGTCCAGTGCGAGCTGAAAGATCTTGGGCGCCGGTTTGGCTGCATGCGCCAGGCTGGAGATCGTGATCGTGTCGAACAATTCGGCCAGCCCCAACCCGCGCAACACAGTGAACAAGCGTGAGTCAAAGTTCGAGATGATCCCCAGCTCGTGCCCCTGCTCTTTCAGTCCCCTGAGCACCCCCACCGTTTCCGGATAGAGGGTCCAGTAGGACGGCCCGCCAAAGGCCTCGAAGACATCCTCGAAGTACTCGTCGAACCGTTCGAACATTCCGACGCGGTACCAGACGTTGTGGACCACGTCGAACCACCAGAGCCGTTCGCATCGCTTGATCTCTTTCGGATCGCTGACCGCGAAGACCGGAGGCGGCGCGTCTGCAAAGGCGCGCGCGAAGGCGGTTTTGACGGAGGCGAGCACGGCAGGCGTGTGTTGCACGCCGTACCGTTCCGCATGGCGCACGTAGATATCCGCGACCGACCCCTTGACGTGAAAGAGCGTGCCGGCAGCGTCGAAGAAAATGACTTTGGCCCGGCTCATGATCGCAACCGATCGATCCCTTCCTTGCAATAGCCAAGGGGCAGCCAACGGCACTGTCCGCAAATCGCGGGCAGGTCGCTGCCCGTGATCGAAACACGGATGCGATCGAGCACGTCGCGCCAGCGCACCACGCTGCCGGCTTTCAGTCCCAGCCGTGTCAGGACGTGCCGGTCCTGCGCCTGCATGCCTGCCTCCGACCCGTCGCCGTTCAGCGTGCAGCCGGCCGGCATCCGGTGCGGGCAGGCTCCACAGACCGCGTCCGGCTCCTCCGCCAGTTCAACGGGATAATCGGGATTCTCGTTCAGGCTGCGGTGAATGGCAGCCAGGTTGCCGGTAAACCCGGGGCTGTAGCCTTCTCCCCGGAAGCCCTGCAGACACAGCAGCGTATGCCCGCGCAGTCGAAGAGGTGCTGGTGGAGGGGAATCGCTCATGGCCCAATCCCGACGGAAGAAGGACGGACGATCCGGTGTTCGCCGAGTCGAACCGGTTATCTGCGCTTGGTTTTTGCTGCGGCGGCTTTCGCTTCCAGACGCCGCTTCTTGGAACGCGCCTTCATGCGCTGGATGTTCTTGCGATGCTTCTTGTTCACCTTGCGTCGCTTCATGTGACTCCGCGGCATGTCTCCATCCTTTCTCTATACGGGTGGCGTGTTTAACAGCACGATGTATAGCACAGCGCAAGGTCATTCGTCATTGGTCAATGGTCATTCAATCCGTCTGTCGGTTCATTTCCCTCCATTGACCGGTGACCATTTACCTATGACGCTCCTCTCG
>DASWIN010000136.1:0-2558 GCA_036397655.1 Nitrospiraceae bacterium
CTGCCCGCAAACGAGAGATGATAGAACGCGGGCGGGAGGGGCGTCAATATCGCCATCGGACGGGTTCGTGGCTGCGTGGCGGGGCTCTGCGAACCCGGTGCGAGGGGCATGTCCGCCGATGAAAAAGTAGAATGTCCCCTGGTATGTAGGTTTCAGATAGGAAACTACATCCGGACTACCCTGTAGAAGGATTGGGTTTTCCAGTTCTTTTGACAGGAGGTAGGTCCAGATGAGCTCACGATTCAGGCACAGGAAGCGCCGCCCCCGACGTTTCCAGGCAGTTTCCAAGCCCCGTGGCGTGATTCATCCGAGGGTTGTGAAGGCCGGGCCGGAGCGTTTCGGCGTGGTCAGCGTGGACTGCGCCAAAGCCCGCTCCAAATGGATGCTGTGCGACTTCTACGGCAAGGTTTTGATTCCTCCGTCCGTGGTGCCGCACGGGCGGTGCGAGTTTGCGGAGGCCCTGAGCCGGCTGGGCAAAGCGGTCAAGGCACATGCCTTGCGGGATGTTCTGGTGGCCGTGGAGCGGACAGGCCGCTATCACCATCCGGTGCAAAGGGCTTTTGCGGGGGGCGGCTACGAGGTTCGGACCGTCCATCCCTTCGCGACCAAGCAGTTCCGTCAGCCGGCGAATCCAGGAGCCAAGACCGACGACAACGATCTGGCCGCGATTCATCGCTGCGCGGTCAACGGATTCGCCTTGGCCCATCCGGTCGTCGATCCGTCGTGGCAGGAGTTGCAACTGCTGATCCGACACCGTCGGGACTGGGTTCGCAAGTGCTCCGCGTTGTGCTGTCAGATCAAGGACCATCTGGAAGCGGCGATGCCGGGTTACAGCGGTTGCTTCCCCAAGTTGTGGGACTGTCCTGCGGCGTTGTACCTCGGGTTGAGCTGCGGGTCGGCCGAGGAGATTGGCCGCAGCGACGTCGAGGGGATCAGCGCGTGGTTGCGAGAAGCGCAGATCGGCTTCCAGGAGCGGACCGTCCGACGTGTGTTGGAGTGGGCCCGTCGCGCGCCACACAGTGATCCTGCCGCGAGTCAGCATCGGCGGATCGCCCAGGCCTTGAATGCGGACCGCCTTCACAAGGAGCGGGACATCCAGGCTTTGGAGCGCGACATCGCCGGCCGGCTGGCCCGCACGCCTTACGTTCTGCTGCTGTCGGTGGTGGGGATCAACGTGGTGTCGGCGGCGGATTTCGCCGGTGAGATGGGGCCGATCCGCCATTACGCGAATGCCCGTTGCCTGACCGGGCGCGCGGGGTTGTATCCATCGCGCTATCAGAGCGACGAGGTCGACCTGGCCGATGGGCCGCTGGTGCGCTGTGGAAACCGCGCGTTGCGTGCGGCCATTCTGGGGATCGCGGATAACCTGGTCACCTGCAACCGCCACTTCCGGAACCTCGCCGAGCGTTGGGCGCAGGCGGGCAAAAACCCGAGATGGACCCGGGTCAAGGTCGGCATGCGCTTCTGCCGGATCGCGTTCCAGATGGTGGCCGGCCAGCAGGTCTTTCGCCATCCGTCGATCCGGGAGCGGGCCTACGTCCTCCAGAAGCTGATGACCTTCCATCGCGAGCATCAAACCGGGATGAACCAGACCCTGGCGGACCTCCAGGCCGCGGTGGATCAGTTGCCCAAGGCGGAACACGCGGCGGAAGCCGATCCGCTGGTGAAGGAATTGGAGGTGATCGAGAAAGGCCGCCGCCGGGGGCCGCAGCCGATCGGGAAGATCCTTCCCCTGGTGTTGGCGAGGCTGGGCGTGCGGCGGGTACAATCGGGAAAGTCAGGGGTGAACGACCCCCGCTGACCGTGGACGGTGCGCGAGCCGAAAACGTCTTATGTCCCCAAGGCGCGAAGCCTCGGAAAAGCCTGACGCTCTTTCGGATCACCAACGCCTGATACGGCAGTGTGGGGTCACTCCCCTGATATACCAGTATGGCGAGACGGTGATCGTTTGTGCGAAAGAGGTGGCTCGTACCCGGCAACGGACAACCTGACTTTCGGACAAAAAACCGTGCTCGCACGGGCCGGAGAAGTTATGCGCTAATACGTCAAACCCGAATCCCGCATGGCAGTCTTTTTCTCCCGGGTGGAGACCCAGCACCGGCCGATCCGGACGGGCTTCGGCGACGCCGTCGTCGCAGGATCACCGCACCAACGGTCTATCGCCATTGCGGTGTGGGCCTGAGTCAGGCATTCAGCGTCGAGGAATGCGGGGCCAGCGTAATCCGGACCGGCTTGGCGAGCGGGCCGGGCTTCAGGACCGGCAGCGTCATCGTCGCGTCCGCGACGGCACCGACCGGCGCGCGTCGCCCGGCCCACGCGGTCCAGCCGTTCCATGGCGTGCCGGTCGCCGGCGGCGATTCGTCCGCCACCAGATGCTCCGCCCCAGTCGGCGACGTCTTCAGCGCCTCCCCCGACTCATCAGCGACGTGCTCATCGAGACGCCGCATCGGAAACTTCGCCCCCGGCGGCTCCCGCCAGTAGTCCAGCCTCCCCCCGCCCAGCTTGAACATCCACGGCGCGTTGCGGACCGCCGTCCACGCCAGCCCTGCCATGCCCGC
>DASWIN010000137.1:0-9764 GCA_036397655.1 Nitrospiraceae bacterium
GGGATGGCAGGCCAGCCGAAACCGGGAGACATGGAAGGCCAGTACGACAAGAACCCGACGCTGCCTGGCGGAAAAGACCTCGAGATCGTGATTACAAAAGTCTATTGAGAGGGGGTAACGGGGTAAGGGGGTAGCGGGGTAAAGGAAAAGACAACCGTCGCCTATCCCTCTACCCCTTTATCCCTTTACCCCTAGGGTCCCGTGTCCGCGTCCAGTTCCATGTTCCAATAGAGGTAGTCCCGCCAGCTTTCCGGCGCGTTCCGAATCCCGATCGTAATCGTAATCACCGGGTTCCACCGCGGCTTGACCGGCTTCCGGACCAGCCTCATACGGGCCTCGTCCGGCGTCCGGCCGCTCTTGCGGTTATTGCACCGCCAGCAGGCGGTCACGATATTCTCCCACGTCTTCTTGCCGCCCTTGGCGATCGGCACGACGTGGTCGAACGTCAGGTCCTCGGTCCGGAACTTGTGATTGCAGTACTGGCAGGCATAGCCGTCCCGTGTGAAAATATTGATGCGTGAGAACTTGACCGCCCTGTGGCTGTCTTTCAGCTTGACCAGCTTGAGGAGCCGCATCACCGCCGGCAGCTTGATCGTGATGGATACGCCATGGATGTCCCGGTCGTAGACTTCCAGGACTTCCACCTTCCCCTGCCAGAGCAGCGCGATCGCCTTCTGCCAGTGGACGACACGGAGCGGTTCGTACGTCGAGTTGAGGAGCAGCGTCATTTCCATGCGTCGCGACGTCGCCTCCCTACCTAAGAATCAGCATGAAGGGGCCAGACACAATGTACGGATTTATGCCATAGCATCGGCGCCAAATCAAGCAGTTGGACATAACCTTAACACATACGGGCTTGCAGTTTGACAGGGCACCTCAGTATTCTACGCGGCTTCGAGGCCCCCATGTCCAAACGTGTCACCGTCGCAAAACTCGCCGATATAACGCCCGGCGAGTGCCTCTCGGTCAAAGCCGGCAAGGTGGGCATCGCCCTGTGCAACGTCGGCGGCACGATCTATGCCCTCGACAACTGCTGCCCCCATGCCGGGGGCCCGCTCGGGGAGGGATTTCTTGACGGCGACTGCGTCGAATGTCCCTGGCACGGCTGGCGGTACAACGTCAAAACGGGCGAGCGGCCGGAAAACCCCGAGATCAAAGTGGATTGCTACCCGGTGCACATCGAAGGCGACTCGATTCAGGTCGAGATTCCCTGAATTCAATATGTCCAAAGTCCATCAAGTCTGTAAAGTCATCAAGTCTACAGACCTTATGACTTGAAGGACTTTCGGACTTTCAGACTATGGCCTCGGTTGAATCAGCGGCATCCGCCCGCTCTCATCAATCGGCATGAGGCTCTCCGCCGGCATGGAGATGGCCATCACGGCCTTCCTCGCCACATCCGCCTGCCACTGGTAGTCACGTTCAAACCACTGCTTGGTCGTGCTCTGCTCGCGCATCGTGACCGCAACCATGTACCGGTCCCCGCCAAGATGTTTCACGGACCACTCGCCGATCCGCACCCCCCGGTCCTGGTCCGCGACGAGCCGAACATGCTCATTGATGGCTTGCAGCAGCGTCGGCGCGCCCAGCGCCCGGTGTGTCTGCACCAGGGCCATCGCCTCCGCCGCGCGCGGATCGGCCATCGGGTTCAGCGTCGCCGGCTTCAGCGCCCAGTAGGCGCCGCCGAGCAAAAGCAACGCCAGCGCCCCGTAATGCAGATAGCGACTGAGGGACGAGGGCGAGCTCGCGGGACTGGATGACGGTGAGGAGGCTGCGAGGTCGGACTTATCGGGATCGGATGCTATGGTGCCCTCCTCCACGTGGCGCGGCGCCACGGGCCCGTGCCGGCGATCCGGGAATCGGCGCCGGCGAACCCGGAAAATGCCGGAGGCGAATGGATTCTTCCAGCGCCTGCCGTTCACGCACCACCTGGTCGTACACGGTATTGCCCGACCCACTGCGCGCCGTCGGAGCATAGGGATAGGGGACAACCGTACCCACACCCGGCGCCCACTGGGTCCGCTGCTCGCGATTGTGCCGGGCGAGAAAGTGCTTGAAGGCCTCCACAGGCGACGTCGAGCCGGGATGCCACCAGAACCCGCTTACCATGTTCCCGCGAACGAACAGCGGCGAGAGCAGCGGCACCCAGAGATACTGCGCCCGCAGGTGGGTTTCCGGATCATCGAGCCTCACCAGGGGAAGATCGAGATTGACCGGATCCACAGGCGCAACCTTGGGCGGTTCCTCGAGCGGCGCCGGCTCTTCCTCAGGCCTGCCGGGGTCCCCCGGAGTCGAAGGCTCGAACCGATGCACCTGGATCTGGCTGCGGCTGGTCGGCGGAGGGACCCGGCTCGGATCGTCCGTCATCACCATCGTGCCGTTTCCGTCAATCCAACTGTAGTAGTCGTTCGCCGATGCGGAGGGAGGCAGACACAGGACGGCGATCAGCAGGACGCTCCCCGCAACCCCTGGCACGCTCCGATGATCGCCGTTCATAGATTCAGAATACCCCCGGGCCGTTCGCCCGTCAACGGGCCGTTCGGCCCGGTTGCCGACGGCCGAGTCGATGTGTTACAAGTAGCCCGCGTTATTCGTGACGGTTCGTCGCGAAATTGCGCAGTTGCCACGCGAGACGGGCACGCGGAGCCTCGGGCGGCCGAGGAGGTACATACCAAGCTTCGCTTGAACCGCTCGCTTCGATCAGATGCGAGCGGAGAGGCACTTTGCCTCCCGAGAGCTGGATCATACGTTGAGGCCGCGCGGGGCGAGCCTGCCCGCCGGCATGCCGACAAGCCGCATGCCGGCTTGTCGCAGCGGCAAATCCGCGATTGCAGCAGAAGCGTTCATGAATAATGCGGGCTAACCCACTTTCAGTGATCTGACGCGAGGATACAAACGACCCGGCCATGAAGTTTTTTATCTACTCGGACAATCTCAACCCCACCCAACTCAAACGCCGTGCCCCGGAACACAAACCGGTCTGCAAGGCCTATTTGACCGATCATACGGTTCAATTTTGCCGCTGGTCGTCCCAGTGGCGTTGCGGCCTCCCGAGCGTCATCCCCTCGCCTGGCGAAAAGGTCTGGGGCATGATCTTCGACATCACGGACGAGGACCTGAAGCTGCTCGACGAATTCGAAGGCGAGGTCCCGGAGGGGGCGTTTACCCACCTCACCGTCACCGTCATCACCGAGGAGGGGGACAAGCAGTTGGTCACGACCCACGTCGCCAAGCCCATCGGCAAGTTCAAGCCCAAGGAACATTACCTCGACTGGGTCATCAAGGGGCTGAAGCACTGGAAGCTCCCCGATGACTACATCGAATTGTGGAAATCTTATTTGCCGAGATAACAGCAGCCAATAGCGAGCAGCGAATAGCAGGTAGCTGAAGAAAGACCTAACGCCGACTGCTCAATCCAAAGGAGAAGAGAATGCCGAAACCGAAACATCACATTATCGTGTGCACCAACACCCGGCCGCCCGGCCATCCCAAGCCATCCTGTGGCGCGCAGGGCTCGCCACAACTGCTCATGGCCTTCAACATGAAGCTCATGGAAGCCGGCATCATGCCTGGTGAAGTCCTGGTCACAGGCTCCACCTGCCTGGGGCCCTGTGAGCAGGGTCCGACCGTCGTCGTCTATCCGGATGACGTCTGGTACACGCAGATCAAGGAAGCGGACGTCGCCACGATCATCACCGAGCACATCAAGGGCGGCAAGCCGGTGGCATCACTGAAGCCCAATTCCGTCTGGGGCTGACAATAAAATCTCACGAGATTCCCCAGGATGGTCAAAAAGGTCGACTTTTCACCCGCCCACCCCGCACGCGCCTTGACGCGTGCTTTTCCCATGGGCGGTCGCAGCAGCGAGTGCCGAGGAGGTACATACCAAGCTTCGCTTGAACCGCTCGCTTCGATCACATGCGAGCGGATAGTTACTTTGCCTCCAGTGAGCTTCGCTCGGTACGTTGAGGGCCCGAGCGATGCGAGAACGCAGCTGGCGGCCTTTTTCAACATCCTGCTGGGGCTGGAGCCATGAACGCTCCAGCCCACCACGAGCATAAAGAACACGCGCCTAGACAAGCGGCGTGCGTCGTCCTTACCTGCTCCGATACCCGCACGGCGGCTTCCGACACCAGCGGCTACCGCATCATGCACATGCTGAGGGACGCAGGCCACACCATCGCGTTCTATCAGCTCGTCAAAGATGAACCATCGAAGATCAAGGCCGCCATCAAAAAGGCCGTCGCCAACAAGAAAGTCCAAGCCATCATCATCAATGGCGGCACCGGCATCGCCAAACGGGATTCGACGTTTGAAGCGATTGAAGATTTGCTGGAAAAGAAGCTGGATGGGTTCGGCGAGGTGTTCCGCGCGCTGACCTACCAGGAGATCGGCTCACCCGCGATCATGACCCGCGCCACCGCCGGCACCTACAAAGGGCGGATCATCTTTTCAACCCCAGGCTCCGAAAACGCCGTCAAGCTCGCCATGGAGAAACTGATCCTTCCCGAACTCGGGCATATCCTGCAGCAGTTGAGCAAGTAACGGGTATTGGCAGGGGTCTTGCCCTTGCCTGCCGGTGTCCATCAAGAGTATGCTCCTGACATCCGGAGGGGGAACGATGCCGAAACGAGCCTCGACTAGTCCGACGCGCCGGGTATCCGTGGATCAGAGCATCAAGCGTCTCCGGGAACAAGTCGCCCACCTGTCCCCGTTCCTCACCAACAATAGCCCGTCTGCCGGCCTCGAACAATTCGACCAGGCAACCGAACGACTGATCAGCGACCTGTTTGGCGAAACCTCTGAAAAGCTGGAGTCCTACGAGATGGCCCAACTCGGCGAATCGTCCAGTTTCGTCAATGTGCTGGAGGAGGCCCAGGAAGGCGGCGTGCGAGACCGGGAACATGAAGGGCTCCATCTGCGTCGCCGCATGCTGGAAAGCTGTATCGCAGAGCTTGAGGCGCGCCGGGCAACGGAGGCGAAGAAATCGAACGCGGGCTCCGAACTCGTGATCGGTCCCCGGATCGAAGATTATATGATGTCCGAAATCCGGAGCGTGGAAGCGACCGCCACGCTGAAGGAGGCGGGCCGCCTGATGCAGGAATGGAAGGTCGGCTCACTCCTGGTCGCCACTGCCGATGAATACGTCGGCGTCATCACCGATACGGACCTGGCGCGGGAAGTGGTCGCCAAGGGGCTGGATCCCTCCAAGACATTGGTCAAGGCCGCCATGCGAAAACCACTCATCACGATTGAAAGCGACCAGCCCATCCTCGAAGCCGTCCGGTTGATGAAAGGGAAGGCCACCCGCCATCTCGTCGTCACCGACCAGGGCGAGATCATCGGCGTCATCTCGGTATCCAATATCCTGCAGTACTACTCGGGAGTCCTCTAACTCCACCCTGCGAGCCGGCCGTCTGCCTCGCCATGGAGAAACTCATCCTTCCCGAACTCAGCCACATCCTGCAACAGCTCGACAAATAGGCTAATCTAGTCCTGCGTGATCTTCGGTTCTGAAAACCGCTGAGCCGCCACAAGCAAATCCCGCACTGACACGACCCCGACAATCTTCCCGCCTTCGGTCACGCCGAGGTGCCGGACGCTCATGTCGCCCATCATGTCGCTGGCATCATTGATGGTCCGGCCGGATTCAATGGTCACGATCGGCTTGCTCATGATCTTTTCAGCCGTGACTTTCCCAAGATTCGCTCCCGCCGCCACGGCTTTCCGGACGATGTCGGTTTCGGTCACGATCCCCACCAGCTCCTTTTTCTTCTCAACGAACAGCGAGCCGATCTTCTCGCTCTTCATCTTCGCGGCCACCTGCTTGATCGTGGCAGTGTGCGGCACCTTCTTGATCTCAGGCCTCATCGCATTTCGAACCGTAGACATCTTATCCTCCTTGCAGGATGCGGTAAGGTGTCAGGTACCTTTCGGAATGGTGCCTGACCCCTTCTTTCCTAAACTGTCAGAACCAATTTCCCGAACAACTTCCTGCTAATCATCTGCTCCTGCGCAGCGCGCGCCTCCTGGAGCGGATAGACATGGTCGATCACCGTCTTGAGCTTCCCCGATCCGACCAGTTTGGTGACTTCCAGCAACTCGGCCTTCGTCCCCATGTAGGATCCCTTGAGCGTCAGGCTGCGCGAGAACAGGTACCGGAGGTCGATTGTCGCCTCCCCGCCGGTGGTCGCGCCACACGTAATCAGCCGCCCTCCCTTGGCGAGGGATTTCAGGCACTGGCCCCAGACCTGGGGGCCGATATGCTCGATGACCACATCCACGCCGCGCCCGCCGGTCAATTCAAGCACCCGCTTTGTGACATCGTCCGTCGTGTGGTTGATCACCTCGTCCGCGCCGATCACGAGCGCCTTTTTGACCTTGTCGTCCGAGCCGACGGTCGTGATGACTTTCGCCCCGATGTACCTGGCAATCTGGATGGCCATGCTGCCGATGCCGCTCCCCGCCCCCATGATCAGCACCGTTTCGCCGCGGCGCAGCCAGGCCTGTGTCACGATCATGTGCCAGGCCGTGACCGAAACGAGCGGAAAGGCCGCCGCCTGCTCGAAAGTCAGCGAGGCTGGAATTGCAATGACGTTTTCCCCGGGAACGGCGACGAACTCGGCATAGCCGCCGTCGGTCCTGGCCCCGAGCACGCCGAACGAGGGGCACAAGTTGTCGCGCCCGACCTTGCACTCGTCGCACTCCCCGCAGTTCAGCCCCGGCGAGACAAACACTTTCTGGCCGACCTTGACGTTCTTCGCCAGGCTCCCGACCCGCTCGACCTGGCCGGACACATCGCTGCCGGAGATATGCGGCAAGGGAATCTGGTAGGCGGGAATCCCCTGGCGGACCCAGATATCGAGGTGGTTCAGCGCGCAGGCCTTGACCCGGATGAGCACCTCGTCCGGTTTGATCGGGGGCTCGGGCCGGTCCTCGTACTTTAGCTTCTCCGGTCCGCCATGCTCGTGAAAGACGACGGCCTTCATCGCAACCTCAATCAAGCAGCTTGTAGCTAATAGCGAATAGCCCGGAGCTGCTCGCTACCCGCTATGTGCTACCTGCTATAACGTAATCGTCCCCTCGATTACCATGACCGCTTCCCCGCCGACTTTCACTTCCTGGATGATGTCGTCGTCGGACTCGACCTGGATGATGATGCGGGAGGGCCGGTCCATCTCGTAGCCCTGCTCGGCAATGATCTCCGTGGTGATCGCCACCTCGACGACGCCGTTCTGGACCAGATAGGCGCCGAGCGCGCCGCTGGCGCTGCCGGTGGCGGGATCCTCCAGGATGCCGATCGCCGGGGCGAACATGCGCGTGTGGACGGTCGAAAACTCGTCCACCGTCACCGTCGTGAAGACCATGATGCCGTTGGCCCCGAACCGCGCGCAGAGTTCGGTGATCGCCGTGGGATTGGGCACGATGGACCGGACCGCCGTCAGCGTGCGCACCGGCACGATGATGACCGGCAGGCCGGTCGAGACGACTTCCGTCGGAAACTTGGTGTCGGTGAGCGCGCGCTTGTCCATGCCGAGCGCCTTGGCGACGTCGATCAGGCCGTCGGGCGAGTCCACCCTGCCGAGAAACTCCGGCTTGGGCTGGGTCATGACGACGCGCAGAATCTCGCCCTTGTGCGCGCGCAGCTCGATGGGAAAGGTCCCGATATTGCATTCGTAAAACAGAGACGTGATCGGTTCCGTGAGCGTGAGCTGTTTCAGCTTGCCGAGGACGTAAAACGTGCCGAGGATGGGATGCCCCGCAAAGGGAATCTCCTGTTTGGTGGTGAAGATCCGGACCTTGGCGGCGGCCTTGGCGTCTGTCGGCGGGAGCACGAAGACGGTCTCGGAGAGATTCATCTCCCGCGCGATCTTCTGCAACTCTTCGTCGGTCAGCCCGGCGGCGTCCGGCAGCACGGCCACCGGGTTGCCGCCGAACGGCTCATCGGTAAAGACATCGGCTTGATAAAATTTCAGGGTGCGTTTGGCAGGACTCATGGGGCTACTCTAGGCGAGCATCCCTCCTCTGTCAACGCAGCTTTAGCAGGATGTTGAAAAAGACTGCCAGCTTCGTTCTGGCATCGCTCGGACCCTCAACGTACCGATCTAAGCCTACTGGAGGCAAAGTACCCATCCGCTCGCATGTGAACGAAGCGAGCGGTTCAAGCGAAGCTTGGTATGTACCTCCTCGTCCCTTCGCTCGTGCGGCCTTGCCATGGGATAAGCGCGCTTCCTGCGCGCGGGGTGGGCCGGGTGTAACAGAGTCTTTTTGACCATCCTGGGGAAAAACAAACTCAAGCTGGAATCGGGAGCGCTTCGTAAGACTGAGTGAGCGGATTTCTGGCGTAATCCTCGACGTACTGCTTCAGCGACCCGTTCCGCCACAGCTGCTTGTTGGCAAAAGCCGTGTCCACCTTGTGGAGGATCTTCACCTTCACGCCGGTCTTCCGCAGGAAGTCTTCGAGCGTCGCGCCGGCGATGTCCATATAGTGCCCGCGGCCGGACTGCATGATGCACTTGGGCACGTGGATCAGTTTCTGGTTCGTCAGCCGTCGCGCAATGTCGTCGAACGTCAGCAACACGGTGCAGTCGGAATCACCCTCCAGCGTCGCGTTCGGCACGAAGAGGTACCGCGCCCGGTTTTTGCGGTAGAAGTTCAGGATCTTGTAGACGCTCGCAGCCATCACGACCGTGTCTTTCTTCTCCAATTCGAGCGAGTCGAACAGGGTCACGATCCGCCGCCGGTTCAGGAAGGCCGTCACGTAGGCTTCCGTGTGGATGGTCTGGAGGTTGGGCAGCCCTGCGTCGTAGACGCGCTGGGCCTCGACGGCCAGGTGCGTGCGGCCCTGCCGCATAATCGCCATCGTCTCCCCCTTGATCCCCCGCACCGGCGTCAGGCAACCCATCCAGAGCACGCACTTCTGGTTGATCCGCGAGATCGCCACCGCATCCTCCGACATGGTCCCCTCGTCGAAGGTATAGAAGTTGGCCGAGGACACGGCCGGGCCGTCCAGCACCTTCATCAGATGCTTCACCGACGGCGCGTGCGGCATGAGCTTCTCCCGGTACCGTCCCAGCGTGATGGCGGACAGCTCGAAGTTGATGCGGCCCGGATACTGCGCGGCCAGCTGGTGAATCTTCGGCACGTGCACGAACCCGACCGTGAAGAACTGGATGTTCTTGTCCGTGTGCTTGAGAAAATCCTCCACCCATTCCATTGCCTTGGGATGCAAAAATAGATCGGTCCATTCCATATATTCATTCCCACCTAAACACCAGTACTCCATCGGATTAGTCGGCTTCCGGCTGATGTAGTCGAGGATGAACTTCCAATCCTCGTCGGTGGTCTTGGGCGGGTCGGCCGTCTCGCGGTAGGAGTGATCCAGCTCGTAGCAGAAGGCGCACTGGACCGGGCAGCCCTTGCCGAGACTGAGGGGAATCTTGCCGCCGTCCATCTCGCGGCGGAGCACTTCCTTGTAATCTTTTCCGGCCAGCACCTTGGCCGGCTGGATCATGTGGAGCGTCGAGGCCATGCCCGATATCCTTAATTGACTAGCACAGGGACGTCTGACAAACTACGCGCGCACAAGTCATGAACAGTCCGTCAGATGTCTGCGGGTACGCCATGGCTTCGTTCAAGCAACCGATCAAGCCGATGACGCACGACACGGCCCTGCAACTGTTTGGGCTCGCCGAACCGTTTACCCGCGAGCAATTGAACGAGAAGCGCCGTGAACTGCTGGCCGTCTGGCACCCCCACCGCTT
>DASWIN010000138.1:0-2586 GCA_036397655.1 Nitrospiraceae bacterium
TTTAACATAAGCCCGGTTTTCCCGCCGGGTTAGCGGATGCTGCTGAGACTCTCCGGCTTTGTCAAAAGGGTACGCGATCACCTGACGTACCCTGCCGTCTGCGTGACGCCGCAGGCCTCGTGCGCTGATCTGATCACGGCCATGCGCGCCGCGGCGGCGACGCACGCCCTGGTCACGGACGATCGCGGCCTGCTTCTGGGGATCGTCACCGAGCAGGACGTGCTGAGAAGGATGGTGTTTGACGTGGCCGAGGAGATGCCGGTAACAGCGGTAATGAGCGCCCCGGTTCACGTGGTCAATTCCGATGAATTTCTCTATCTGGCTATTGCCAAGATGCGCCGGCTGCAACTGCGCCACCTTCCGGTGGTTGACGTGCAGGGGCGGGTCGCAGGCGTCATCGATATTGGTGCAGCGCTTGCCGTGGTGGCCGCGCAAACCGTGGAACAGATCGATTATCTGTCTCACGAGGGCAGCATCGACGGACTGAAGCATACCAAATCGGCCCAGGCGCGCCTGGCGCGGGAGTTGCTCGAGGAGGCGGTGCCGGCACCGGAAATCCTGTCGCTGCTGTCTGAGATCAACGGCGATCTCCATCGCCGGATTATCGAGACCGCGCTGATGGCGTCCGGGGATCGTGTAGAGGATGCGCCGGTACCGTTCGAAGTGGTCATCATGGGATCCGGTGGACGTATGGAAAGCCTGCTTTACCCTGATCAGGACAACGGCTTTATCATTTCCGATTATCCGGATTCCGAACACGGGCGCATCGATGCCTGGTTCTGTTCACTGGCCGGGCGTATGGTCGATTCCCTGGAGACGGTAGGGTTTCCCCGCTGCCGTGGCAACGTGATGGCGGTCAACCCTCTGTGGCGAAAGCGTCTGCCGGAATGGAAGGCCCAGGTTTCCCTTTGGCTCGGGAAGAGCCAGGGTCTGGTGCTGAGGCTCTGCGATATATTCTTCGATTTTCGATGCATCTATGGAGCGGGGTCGATGTCGAACGCATTGCGTGAGCACGTCACCGGCCTGGCGCCGCAGCCCTATTTTCTTCGCGAACTGTACAAGGCGGATGAGGAACACGGCCCCGCGCTCGGATTTTTTGGCCGGCTGCAAACGGACCCGCTGGACGGACCCGGGAAGGGCAAGGTCAATTTGAAGCTGACGGGAACCCTGCCAATCGTGAGCGGCGTTCGCATACTGAGTCTCAAATCCGGATCGTCCGAGCTGTCCACACTGGATCGAATCGGCGCCCTGCGGGGTGCCGGGGTTCTGGACAACGATGAAGCGGATTACCTGAGCGGCGCATTCCGCCACATCACCCGTTTGCTCTTGAACCAGCAGTTGTCCGATTTCGAGGCCGGCCGTTCCGTGGGCAATCACGTGGCGCCAGGGGACATGACGCGCCGGGACAGGGACATGCTGGTAGACGCTTTTCGCGCCGTTCGGCGTCTTCGTTCGCGACTTCGCGGCGAACTGCTGGGCGAGATTTTCTGACCACGGCAGCGCGCGCCGCACACGTGCCGTCGCGGCCGCGTCCCCTCCCCCTCGCCGCGGAAGGGGGGCGCAGACGGGTTCATGCCGGGTACGATGGCAGATCCCTGCGCTGAACGTCCGGTTCCCTCCCGCTCGCAACGAGGGGGAGGGACAGGGTGGGGGTGTCGACGAGGAGCGTATAAGCGACGCCCTGATTCCCAAAGGGGGAACGCGTTATCCGACCGGGTCGCGTAGCGACAAGGCGCGCGAACGAAGCCTCCGCATGTCGCGGATTTCTGCACGGGTATTTAATGAGACAGGAGCACCGGCATGCTGGTATTGCGAAGCACATGGGCCGTCACGCCGCCCAGGACGAGTTCAGTCCAGCGGCTGTGGCCGTATGCGCCCAGGATGAGCAGATTGGATCGTTCCTCTGCGGCCCAGGCAAGCAGGCGCTTCCCGGGATTGGCGGAATTGCCGGTAATGGCGTGTGCTTCTGCCCGGACACCGTGACGTGAAAGATGCCTGCGGAATTCGGCTGCGGGAATGTCTCCGCGTGCCTCACCAGAGGTGCCGGGACTGACGGAGACGATCTTTACCCAATCGGCTCGACGTAAAAGCGGCAGTGCGTCATGCGCGGCCCGGGCTGCTTCCTTGCTCTCGTTCCACGCAATGACGACCCGTAAGCCGATGGCGGAACCAGTCTCGGCCGCGGGTATCACCAGAATCGGACGGCCGCTTTCGAGGACAACGCGATCCGCCACACCGGTCCGGTCCGCGCTGTCGATCCCGGCACCGCCGGCGAGCAGGACCAGATCCGCATAACGGGCGGTGCGAACCACGGTGCTGGCGGTATCGCCCTCGATGCATCTCCACTCGTAAGACAGACCGGCCTTTTCACAGGCATGGTTGAACGCCGATTCGGCTTTTTCGGCCCGATCGAAAAAGTGTTTTCTGTGGTCTTCCAGGACTTGTCGGGGAATGCTTGTCTCCACAAAGCCCGGTATGACCGGAATGTCGATGACGTGAAGACCGGCGAGATGGGCGTTTTGCGAGGACGCAAACGCCACAGCCGCCTCGATGAACGAGGAACCGGCCATGTTGTCATCCAGATGA
>DASWIN010000139.1:0-2166 GCA_036397655.1 Nitrospiraceae bacterium
TTGGCAGAGGCGAGCTGCCCGCCGCCTCGGTCCAGCGTCCGGCGGCCATCGTCCAGCGGATTGGGCGGCAAATCCCCAAGGAGCCAGGATCCTCCTCTTTCCGGGGGGACGGTGGCACACCGCTTGCTTCGGCTTCATGCACGGCCCGGCGGTCGGCATCGGCAACGGCCTCGGCGTCTCGCCCGGCCTTGCGCTCGCCTACCTGATCGTCGCCGGCTTCCTGTTTGCGCTGAGCAAGGACACCGCGTTTGCCACCGGCGCCCAGAAACAGTCGGAACACGCACCGGCTGTCGCACCCGCGGAGTAACGAACCCGGCACGTGAGCCTCCGCGTGTGCCGTAGCCCCGGATCGGCGCAAGCCGGTCCGGGGCAACCCTGTCGGTAGCTTTTGCAGTTGTCCGGTTTTGGTAGCACATCATTTGTCCGCTTCTGTTTGTTGCTGCTGTTGGCCTTGTGGGGCTTGTGGGCAGGCGCGTTGGCGGCTGTCCACAAACCCACAAGGCACGAAGCCACCGCGTCGAAGCGGGTCACGCGGCCGCCTTCAAACCTTTCTCTTCGATCAGCGCGCCGGCGGCATCATAGCGTGCCAGCAGGCGCGGCCCATGGAATACGGCGAGCGTGCCGTCCGGATACTCGCGCACGACCACGCGGGCCTTGACGTAGTGGGGGCGCAGCGGGCTTTCCGGCAGTTGCAGGCGCCGCCTCTCGTAGGCAACCGTATTGTCGCGCGCCACGACTCGCTCCTCCTGCACGCACAGAATCTCCCGTAGCTGTGCCGCATCGACCGCCACGAAGGCGCTCTCGGCGAGCGCCGGCGGCCTGGCGAAGCGGGCATTGTGCGCCGGCAGATACGTGTCGCGGATGTAGCGGTTGGCCGCCGCGATCGTGCTGATGCCGGCGAGCGCCAGCTCCTTCGCCAGACGGTCCTGCAGCGTGCCGAACATACGCTCCGAACGTCCGCGCGCCTGCGGCGAATAGGCCGGGATGTGCTCGATGCCGAGTTGCTTGAGCGCCCGGCCCACCTGGGTGAGCCGGTCCTTGTCGACCGCTCCGCCGGCCTGCGGGGTGAAGAAGTAATGGCTGCCGCGGTCGCTGTAGAGGCTCGCCGGCAGGCCCTTGGCACACAACACCTCCAACAGCCCCTGAAAGCTCGAGGCCGTGCCCTCCTCCTCCACCAGGAACGCCGAGTCGATCGTGCTCGTGGCGTCGTCCATGGTCACGATCAGATCGAGCTCGGGCTGCCCCGCAAGCCAGGCAAAGCGGCTGCCGTCCTGGTGCAGCATCATGCCCACGCACGGCTTGCGCGGCCGCTTGCGCCGGTGCGCCCCGCGCCGCTTGGCCCGCTCTACCAGCCCGGCCGCGTGCAGCTGCGTCTTCACCCAGGTGTAACCCCAGCGGAAGCTGTGCCGCTCCACCAGCTGCTCGTGGAAGTGCTTCACGTTCCAGCCCCGGTAATGGGTCCGGTACTGCTCCAGCATCCAGGCAATCTGGTCTGCCGGCACCCCCTTGGCCGAGGCCTTGCCCAGCCGCCGGTCGATCAGCCCGTCCAACCCTTCCTCCTCGTAGCGGACCCGGTAGCGCCGGAACTGCCGCTCCGAACACCCGAGAATCTCCGCCGCCTCCAGCGCCGACAGGCTCCGCGCCTCCCACCGGCTCAAAACATCCCGAAACTTCTGCATCCTGCGGTCCTGTAGCCACGTCGTCCGGTTCATTGCCCCTGCTCCTGCGCAGGGAACCAAACCGGACAACTCGTGTGCTACCTAACCCGGACAACTCGTGTGCTATCGACAAGCCGAATCCCCGGCCGTTGACGCTTCCCGGCGTCGTGACTATAAGCGGCGGCAATCGGCGGCGAGCAGGCTCGCCGCCGCACGTCATTTAAGATCAGCGGCGCCTTAGCCCGACATTGGCCGCGCCCGCAGGAAACCGAAAGCCGATGGCCAACACCCGTTCTGCCAAAAAGGCGACGCGCAAGATTGCGCGACGCACCGAGGTCAACAAAAGCCGCCGCTCGCGCATGCGCTTGTTCGTACGCAAGGTCGAGGAGGCGATCACCTCTGGCGACGTTGCGGTTGCGCGTGCCGCACTGCGAGATGCCGAGCCGGAAATCATGCGGGCGGCGCAGAAGGGCGTGGTCCACAAGAGCACCGCGAGCCGCCGCGTCTC
>DASWIN010000140.1:0-13394 GCA_036397655.1 Nitrospiraceae bacterium
CCCCGAACCTCGAACCCGATGAACGGGGAACATCCATCGATGCCGAGTCACTCTGACAGTCGCACGGTACCGCCGTGGCTGTACAAGCTCTTCACGGGCCACCAGTATCCCTACGTCCGCCGCCTCGCGAAGTTCGCCAAGCCGCTGGTGCCGGGCGAGGACCGTAGCGAGCCGACGAAGGACGAGATCGACGTCAAATTCTGGGAAGTCTTCCCGCGAAGCCGGGTGAAGATCCTGCAGGAAGTCAAAGAGGGTATGATCGTGACGTTCCATGAGCTGGGGCAGTACGAGCCGGGCGGCTACCGGGAGTTGATCGATACGCCGGAGGATTTCCTGGCCAGAACCTACGGGAAGAAAAAGATCAAGGTAAACTTCTACGACGGCGAGAATTTCGTCTGCACGATCAATTTCAAAGTGGCGGGGTGGACAGGACACGAGGGGCATTGAAGAGAGGTTAAGGTTCAGGTCGAGGTTGAGGGCAGAGAAAAGACTCCGCTCAACCTTAGCCTTAACCTCAACCTTCCGGAGGGGCAATGGCGAGATTGAAAGTGACGGTGGTCGGAGCGGGAAATGTCGGCGGGACGGCGGCGCAGCGGCTGGCCGAGCAGAATCTTTGCGACGTGGTGCTGGTGGATATCGCGCCCGGCCTGCCCCAGGGCAAGGCGCTGGACATGACCCAGTCCGGGCCGGTCTGCGGGTTCGATTCGCGGGTGATCGGCACCAACGGCTATGACGAAACGGCCGGGTCTTCCGTCGCGATCATCACGTCCGGCATTCCGCGCAAGCCCGGGATGAGCCGGGATGAATTGCTGGCGACCAACGCGAAGATTGTGACCGGTGTCGTGAAGGAACTGGTGAAGCGTTCGCCGGACATTATTCTTGTGCTCGTCACCAATCCGCTGGATGCGATGACCTATGTGGCGCATAAAGTGAGCGGCCTGCCCAAGCAGCGGGTGATGGGCATGGCGGGCGTGCTGGACTCGGCGCGGTTCCGCTCGTTCATCGCGGCCGAGCTGAATGTGCCGGCGGCGGACGTGCAGGCCATGGTGTTGGGCGGGCATGGTGATTCGATGGTGCCGCTGCTCAAGCACACGACGGTCAAGGGTAAGCCGATCACGGAATTGCTATCGAAAGACAAGCTGGCCGCGCTCGTGAAGCGCACCCAGGACGGCGGCGCCGAGATCGTCAATCTGCTGAAGACCGGCAGCGCCTTCTACGCGCCCTCTGCAGCAGCCGTGGACATGGTGGAGGCGATTCTCAAGGACCAGAAGCGCGTGTTGCCCTGCGCGGTCAAATGCGACGGGGAGTACGGCATCGACGGCCTGTTCGTCGGCGTACCGGCGAAGCTGGGCCGCAATGGCGTCGAGGGGATCGAGCAGTATCAGCTGTCGCCGGAGGAGCAGAAGGCCCTGGCGGCCTCGGCCCACGCTGTGAAGGAGCTCTGCGAGGCCGTGGATCGGCTGCTGGGCGCCTGACCTTGACTTTGCGAACAGGGCTGGAGTAACAGTGCGACGTAGCAGTTCACCTGAAATCAAGAGGCCGCAATGAAATTTCTTGAAAATCCCTATCAAACTTCGGCAGTCGGATTTGCGCTGACGGCGGTGCTGGGGGGAGGCTGGATCTACATGGTGGGAATGCCGGAGGGAGGCGCCTGGGTGGAACAGGTGCTCCGCTGGACGCATTTCATTGCGGGTATCACCTGGATCGGATTGCTCTATTTCTTCAACTTCATCAACGGCGCGTTCCTGAAGAGCCTGGATGCGGCCCAGAAGGGCGTCGTCGTTCCCCGACTCATGCCGAGCGCGCTGAACTGGTTCCGGCATGGCGCCACCGTCACGGTGCTGGCGGGCATCGGCTTGATCGTGCTGCTCCATCCCACGCCTTCCGGGACGGGCGACAAGGCCATCTGGATCGGCGGGGCGCTGGGCATCATCATGATGATCAACGTCCACGCGATCATCTGGCCCGCCCAGAAGAAAATCATCGCGATGACGGCCGAATCGGCCGCGACCGGCAAGCCGACGCCGCCCGAAATGGCCGCGCTGGGCACGAGGGCGCTCTACGCGTCGCGGATCAACGTGCTGCTCTCGATCCCGATGCTGTTCTTCATGGCCGCTGCAGGCCATCTGAAATAAAAAGAGCATTCTCGAATTTAGGTCAAAACAAACCGGCCCTGCCGAGTTGATCGGCAGGGCCGGTGCGTTTAGCAACGCCCGTTCGTACACGCGTTATTTCTTCCGTGCTGCTTCTAGCTCCAGTAGATCCGCGAATCGGTCGTTCTTGTAGTCGTAAGCCGACATATGGCCGGTGGGAATAGAATAGACCCATCCATGAAGAGAGACTGCTCCGCTACGAAGCTTCGCGGCGACGATAGGATGCGTTCGCAAGTGGGTAAGCTGAATCCGCACGTTTTCCTGGATGGTGGCGATGAGGAGCTCTTCGCCTTTCAAGTGGCCGTAGTTTTCCTTGATGACCTGGCGCGTGGCTTCTGCCTGAAGCAGCCATTCCTTCACGGACGGAAAGTTTGCAATCTGGTCCGGATCAAGGATCGCTTTCATCACCCCGCAGTCCGTGTGTCCGCACACGATCACATCCCGTATCCCGAGCACCCCGAGGGCAAATTCGATCGTCGCTGTGGTGCCTCCGACGTTTGAGCCATACGAAGGCACAAGGTTGCCGGCATTGCGCAGGATGAATAGATCGCCGGGCTCGGTTTGGGTCAACATGCAGGGATCAAGGCGCGAATCGGAACAGGTGATAAAGAGTGCCTGTGGTTGCTGGTGTTGCGCGAGCTGACGGAAGAGTTCCTTTTTCTCGTCGAATACTCCTAACCGGAACTTTTTAAAACCCTCGACCAGTTTTTCCATAGTGGAGATCCTCCTGCCGGCCATACCGGGCGGTCCATGCAAAAGCCCGGGTCAGGTGGGCAGGATTATAAGACTCAGGCGGATCATCAGACAAGGACTATCGCCAGGGGTTCGGCCACCGTCCAAACGTACGAGGACAGTGCGCTCGACTTCTCTAAAATTCCGATGCACGCTCTCGAAATTTGTTCGATAGCTGTGCGACAATAGCATCAGCCATGAAGATACCTCTCAGACAGCAGGCGTTCTTTCGATTCATTGCCAGCACGACGTTTCTCGCGAGCCTTCTCAGTCCGGGCGGGCAGAGCACAGCCTCGCCTGCGTCCTCCGCTGATCCGGCCGGGCGCACGGCGCTCCAGTATGTCGAGGCGATGGCGGCCGGGCGCGTCACGGCCTGGGCCGGCCTTGATCTCGGCTGCCTGACGAAAGGTCAGGCGAGCGCCTCCACGAAGAGTTCGGACGCGGCCTGCTGGAAGGCCACGCTGGCGGCTCACACAGACCTCCTGGCCGATCAATCCGAAGAGGGGATCTTCGGCGCCCAGGGTCGCGGCCTTGGATTCGGGCTGTTGGATGATTCCCACCGGAAGGCCGACCTGTGGCGCGACTATCCTCCCGCGGTGTTCCTATCGCCGGCTGCCTGGCAGCGCGGCAGTGCGCCGATGCCGCGGATCAAATTTCTGAAAACGCTTCCGGTCCGCGTGACCGGACTGCAGATTTCGGAGAGCCGCCCTCCGGTCCGAGTGAGCGTCACCTTGGTCGAGCTGGCCGTCACGTATCCCAATCCACTCCTTGCACCGTTGGCCTTGCTCCCCGGCGAACCCTGGTGGGCGAGCGGGCAGATTCGCCGCTACGGACCCGTGCGGGACCTGATCGTTCGCGTGCCGGTGGTCTCCGGTCTCAAGGCCGCCGGCTACCCGGTGGATCACGCCGTGTTGAGCGCAGCGCTGCCGGAGACGCCGATGCTGCTCGGCACCGGAGGAGGCGGCATATCAGAAATCGGCCGGACGTCAGACCGGCCGGGCGAGCACGTGGGAGGACAGGAACTGGTGGGAGGGCTGCTGCTCGGCTCCGTCCGCTGGTGGGATCGGGCATCGGCAAGCAATCAATTTGCCGCCGAGCTTCGGGATGTCCGAGGCCTCGCGCCGTCGCCGGACCGGCAGACGAGAATGAGACGCCTCCTGCGACTGGATTCCGATGATCTCGAACTCAACCGCCTGCTTGGCCAGGATTCGTACCGCAGGCTCCTCAACGCCGGTCTGGCCAAGGGGGCGATCGACGGCGGTGATGAAGACATGCGCCGCCGGCTGGCCGAATTGTATTGGACCATCCAGGCTCCGACGTGGCGGCAGGAACTGACGGATGTGGCTGCCGGCCACTCCGAGTCGGCGGAGGCGCTCTATCGGGCGGCACGATCGCTGGGGATTGTCGTCAGGAATGGCGACGCCGATCTCGAAACGGTACGCCGCCTCGGCGCCCTGCACCGATGGAATAACGATTCCGAAGCCGCACTGCGCATCCACGAAGGAGCGTTGAGCCGCCTGTTGCCCGCGCAGTCCCGCGCGCGCGGCGCGTTCCTTGCCGAAGCGGCGTGGGACCGGTTGCAATGGATTTTCTGGACCCGCCGCTACGAGCATCCCTGGCTGGCGCAGGCGAAGCAGGAGGCGGAGCAGGCGTCGGCGCTGGCCGAGGCGCCGATGGACAAGCTGGTCGCCGCGGAGGCGATGCTGGTGGCGGAGGCCCTGTCCGTTCCGCGCCAGCCGGCGCGCGTCCAGGCGTCGCTTGAATTGGTCCGGGAATGGCACGGCAAGCTCCAGAAGGTCAGCGGCCTGTGGCCGCACCTCATCGCCAACGACATGGTCAAGGCCTTCATCCCTGAAAGCGCGACAATGACGCTGCCCTCGACGGCCCGCTCGTCGGAAGTGCTGGATGTGCGGATCCATGCCACGCCACCGCCCCAGGATCTGCTCAGGACATGGGAATTCGACAAGGATCAAGCCGGCGCCGCCCCGCAGGGATTCTCCGCGGTTGCGACCCCGGCCGCCGGGGGGGCGGGCTGGATCGTGCAGCCTGATGCGGAGGCGCCGACGCCGCCGCATGTGCTTGCGCACAAGGCCGGCTGCGCGACGTCCGATTGTTTTCATGTGCTGCTGGCAGAAGCCACGGGATTCGCCTTTCCGGATGTGACCGTCCATCTGCGCATCGCACCCGGTGCAACGGACGGCGGGGCGGGCATCGTCATGGCGGCCTCCGATCGCCGCGTGTCGTACGCCGTGACGCTCAACGAGGCCACGGAGACGGTGGCCATCTATCGCCTGGCGGAGGGACAGACGACCCTGCTCGACCGCACGTCCGTCCAGCTGCGCAAGCGGCCCTGGCACCTCCTCCGCGTGCAGCGCAATAATTTTGCCCATGTCAGCAAGCCGCGCCTGTCGGTCTTCGTGGACAACCGCGAAGTCTACGCCGTGACCGACGACGCCATCCCGACTCTGGACCGCATCGGCCTTGTCACGCGAGGGACGGTGCAAGCCCAATTCGATCGCCTGCAGGCGCTCAACCTGGTTTCGAATCAGCCCCTCTCGTCTCCCGCCGCCTACTAGGACGTTGAAAAAGGCCGCCAGCTTCGTTCTCGGTCGCCCGTCTCCCTGCGACGTACTGATCTGAGCCTACTGAAGGCAAAGTAACCATACGCTCGCATACGATCGAAGCGAGCGGTTCAAGCGAAGCTTGGTATGTACCTCCTCAGTCGCCGGGCTCCCTGCGGCCCGCCACGGGAAAGAGCGCGTCTTGGCGCGATCGGGGCGGGCGGGCGAGAAAGCGGCCATTTTGAACGTCCTCGAAGAGCGCTCTAGTGAACCAATTCTTGCACGCTATAACCCGTTGAGATTTAGAGCTCTCGAGGCCCGTTTGCTTGACGCCGCGCGAGGGCGGGCTTTATAGTACGTTCTCTTTCCGAGGAAGGAGCGGTCCGACGTGACGGCAACGGGATCCAGACTGCTGGAACAGCTTGACGGCAAACCGTGGGACATTGAAGCCTATGTCCGCACCGGCGGATACGAGGCCTGGAAGAAATGTCTCACGGGGATGACCCGCGAGGACATCGTCAACGAGCTGAAGAAATCCGGCCTGCGCGGACGCGGCGGGGCGGGGTTCCCGACCGGCATCAAGTGGGACAAGGTCCTGCATCATCGGACCTCGGAGCACTACTTCGTGTGCAACGCCGGCGAGCACGAGCCGGGCACGTTCAAGGACCGGTACCTGCTGAAGAATCATCCGCACCAGCTGCTGGAAGGCTGCCTGATCGCCGCCCACACGGCCCAGGCCAAGGCCTCCTTCATCTATATCAATCACGACTACGACGAGGAACGGAAAAATCTAGAAAAGGCGATGGCCCAGGCGAAGGCCAAGGGGCTGACGGGCAAGAACATTCTCGGCACCGGGGTCGACCTGGAGGTCGAGCTCTTCACCGGGATGGGCAGTTACGTGGCGGGCGAGGAAACCGCGATGCTGGAGTCCATGCAGGGCCGGCCGGCCATGCCGCGGCAGAAGCCGCCGTTTTATCCGACCGATTTCGGCCTGTACGGAAAACCGACGCTGGTAAACAATGTCGAGACGCTCTGCAACATCCCGCGCATTCTGCACAAGGGCGCGAGCTGGTTCATGGAAGTGGGGACGGAGAAGTGCCCCGGCACCATGCTGTTTTCGCTCAGCGGCGCGGTGAACAAGCCGGGCGTCTACGAGCTGCCGATGGGGATCCCGCTGCGCACGCTGATCGACGAGTGCGGCGGAGGCGTGCCGGGTGGCCGCAAGGTGAAGGCGGTGTTCCCCGGGGGGCCGTCGTTTTCCATGGTGACGGCCGATCAACTGGACCTGCCGATGGAGTTCGACGCCCTCAAGAAAGCCGGGACCGGTCTCGGCTCGGCCGGTGTGATCGTCGTCGACGACGCGACCTGCATGGTGGCCCAGACGCTCAAGTTCTCCAACTTCTTCAAGGTTGAAAGCTGCGGCCAGTGCCCGCCCTGCCGCATGGGCACGATCAACCTGGCCACGCTCATGACCAAGATCGAACAGGGCGAGGGGACGCAGAAGGACCTCGACAGCCTGCTGCAGCTCTGCGGGTTCGTGAAGGGCACCGGCTATTGCACGCTGGTGACCGGCGCGGCCGTGCTGGTCCAGAGCAGCCTCAAGCTGTTCCGTCACGAATTCGAGGAACACATCGCGCTCAAGCGATGCCCGTACCAACCGGCGCCAGCCGCGGTGTAATGAAAAGGGCGTCATTCGTTACCCGTTATTCGTGGAGAGGGGGATCTGCCTCCGTACGCGAATGACGAATCACGAGTGACGAGTTGAATCATGCCCAAGGTCACGTTTCTCCATCCTGAAGGAAAGAGCGGGGATGTGCCGGAGAACCTGTCGCTGCTGGAAGCGTCGGAGCGTCTCGGGTTTCCGCTGAATCACGATTGCGGAGGCAACGCCTCGTGCACGACCTGCCGGGTGGAGGTGCAAAGCGGGCAGGAGCACCTGTCGGAGATCGACTTTGACGAGCAGGATCTGCTGGATCGGGAGGCGCTCTCCGAGCCCTGGCACCGGCTGGGCTGCCAGGCGCGCATTCACGGCGACGTGGTCGTGCGGGTGCCGGAGAAGAAGTGGGAAGCGCCGGCCGCGTCCGCGCAGGACGGCGCGAAGGCGGAACGGGGATGAAGACGCAGACGCATATCACCAGGCGGTATAAATTTGCAGCCATGCACCGGTTGCACACGGAGCATCTGTCCAAGGAGGACAACTGGAAGGTGTTCGGCAAGTGCAATAATCCGAACGGTCACGGCCACAACTACGTGGTCCTGGTGACCGTGGCGGGCGCCATCAACGAACAGACCGGACTGGTGGCCGATGTCGAGAAGCTGGACCGGATCGTCCAGGACACCGTGGTGGCCCGGTTTGACCACCACGACTTGAACCAGGACCCGGCGTTTGCCGACAAGACCACGACGGGGGAAAACCTGGCGATTCTGGTCTGGGACCTGCTGGCGGACCGGATTCCCGGCGCCCGGCTGGCGAAAGTCGGCGTCATCGAAACGAGGGACAACTATTTCGAATATGCCGGCCCGGCGGCGGTGGGAGCGCATTGAGCATGCCGACGAAAAAACTGACACGACCCAAAGCAACGGTGCAGGGCAACGGACGTCCGACGGATGAACGGGGCATCCGTGACCTGGTCTCGAGAGTACTGGTGATGCTGGGCGAAGATCCGCGTCGGAACGGCCTGCTCAACACGCCGGAGAGGGTGGAGAAGGCGCTCCGCTTCATGACGCAGGGGTATCAGAAGGACGTGGACCATCTGCTGAACGGCGCTCTGTTCCCGATGGAATATGACGAGATGGTCATTGTCAAAGACATCGACTTCTTCAGCCTCTGTGAACATCATCTCCTCCCATTTTTTGGGAAGTGTCACGTCGGCTACCTGCCCAACAAGAAAGTGGTCGGCTTGAGTAAGATTCCGCGCATCGTGGACACCTTCAGCCGCCGGCTTCAAGTGCAGGAGCATCTCACCGTGCAGGTCGCCGAGACTCTCATGAAAAAGCTCAACGCCCACGGCGTCGGCGTGGTCCTGGAAGCGCGCCACCTCTGCATGATGATGCGGGGCGTAGAGAAGCAAAACACGATTGCCGTCACCAGTTCCATGCTGGGCGTATTTCGCACCCAGCAGCAGACCCGCGAAGAGTTTCTCCGCCTGATTGGCCGGCGCAGCGTGGCCGAATCGGTCTGAGTGCCGCCGCTCTATCGTTTCGTTATCGGATCGCGTCCAGAAATGTGCGGACGGCCGCGTTGAAAGCCTCCGGCTGTTCGAGGTTGGAGAGGTGTCCGGCCTGGGGGATGATCTCCAGGCGCGCGCCGGGAATGCGTTCGGCCATGAAATTCCCGTCGGCCGGCGGAGTCGGCCCGTCCAATTCGCCCGTCAGCACGAGCACCGGGCAGGCAATCTGCGCCAGCAGCGGCACGGAATCGGGCCGCTCGGCCATGGCCATGAGCGCCCCGACGATCCCGCTGACAGTGGTCCGCTCGATGGCTGAACGGACCTGCCGGACCAGATCCGGTTTGGTTTGCTGGGCCACGGGTGACAGCAGCTTGGGCAGCATGAGATCGGCAATGGCGCCGGCACCCTTGCTCTTGGCGGTCTGTGCCATGGCAAATCGCCCGGCACGGCCTTCCACCGTGTCGGCCTGCGCTCGCGTATCAGCCAGCACCAGTCCGTTCACCCTGGCGGCATGTTTTCGATAGAACGCAAAGAGTGTGTAGCCGCCCATCGACAGTCCGACCAAGACGGCGCGCGGGATGGCCAGGTGATCGAGCAGCTCTGCGACATCGTCCGCGAACCGGTCCAGCGTGTAGGCCCCTTCCGGCGCGTCCGAATCGCCGAATCCGCGAAAGTCCGGCGCGATGACCCGATGCGTCTTCGAGAGGGCGTTCACTTGAGGCGCCCACATAGCGCGGCTCTGGGGAAACGCATGGAGCAGGACCACCGGTGTGCCGCGGCCCTGATCGGTGTAGGCGAGATTGATGCCGTTGATCGTGGCGAACATGTGAAACTCCGCGTGACTTGCGGGACGGGCGCGACTGGCGAGACTCGATTCGCGCATTTCCCGCGCGCAGCCTGAGCCCGGCCTGTGCTAACACAGCGTCGAATGTTCGTCAACCGTCCGCGCCGGGCGGGCGTTTGCGGCATCCGTCGGCAACCGTATACAATCCCACGCAGGAGCCACATGATGAGCATGCCCCGCCGTCGGAACGTCCAGCCAGATCTCTTTCAGAAAAAACGCGCGCCCGGCGAGCCGGCCGAGGCGACCGCGCCGCTCGCCGATCGGATGCGCCCGCTCGACTTTCCAGATTTCGTCGGCCAGGACGAGATCATCGCGCCGGACCGTCCGCTGCGCCGCGCGATTGAGACCGACACCCTCTCATCCGTGATCTTCTGGGGGCCGCCGGGTTCCGGCAAGACAACGCTGGCCCTCCTGATCGCCCGCAAGACCAAGGCCGAGTTCGTGGCCTTTTCGGCTGTCACGAGCGGCGTGCCGGAGCTGCGGCAACACATCAAGGAGGCCGAGCAGCGGGCGGCGGTGAGCGGGCAGCGGACGATCCTCTTCGTCGATGAAATTCACCGCTTCAACAAGGCGCAGCAGGACGCCTTTCTCCCCCACGTCGAGCGGGGGACCGTGATTCTGATCGGCGCGACCACGGAGAATCCCTCCTTCGAGATCATCGCGCCGCTGCTGTCGCGGTCCCTGGTGGTCGTGCTGCAGCCGTTATCCGATGAGGCGATGGGGACGATTCTCGATCGGGCGGTGACCGACCTGGCGCGGGGCCTGGGATCCCTGCATGTCACGCTGGCGCCGGAGGCGCGGCGCCGCTTGATCGGCTTCGGCAACGGCGATGCCCGCGCGGCCCTGACGGCGCTGGAGTTTGTCGTCACCCACGCGCCCGCCGGTCCGGACGGACGCGTCATCGTCGACGAGCGGGCGATGGATGCGGCGTTGCTGAAGAAAGCGCTTCGTTACGACAAGGCCGGGGAAGAACACTACAACCTGATTTCCGCCTACATTAAGAGCCTGCGCGATTCCGATCCGGACGGCGCGCTCTACTGGCTTGCGCGGATGCTGGAGGGCGGCGAGGATCCCAAGTTCATCGCGCGGCGGATGGTCATTTTTGCATCGGAGGACATCAGCAACGCGGATCCCTTCGCGCTGGTCCTGGCGGTCGCCGCGTTTCAGGCGGTGGAATCGGTCGGGCTGCCGGAAGCCCAGATCAACCTGGCCCATGTCACGACCTATCTGGCGACCCGGCCGAAGGACAATGCCTCGTATGTCGGATTACTCGAGGCGCTGAGGGATGCGCGTGAGCATGGCAACCTGGAGGTGCCGATGCACCTCCGCAATGCCGTGACGTCGTTGATGCGGGATTTGGGCTACGGGAAGGGGTACCGGTATGTGCACGAGGATCCCTCAGCCAAGAAGGAACAGCGACACCTGCCGGATGACCTTAAGAATAAACGCTACTACCGTCCTAAGCCATTGTAGTTACAGGATAATATCGCATGATCTGTAAGGTGAAGATAGGACTGCTTGATTTCGGCTTCACTGTGGACAAATATAATTCATTGGCTATACTGTGAACTCAATTAACGGGAGGCTGCCGATGGAAGTGAATTGGAATAACCAGGAGCGCCGGCGGGCGGTGCGGATCACGTTGATCGGCGCGGCGCGGGTCGGTTCCATGATCACGCAGCGTGCGGTCTCAGCCGTGCTCGACAATGCCAACCGGGCCGGGGCCGGGTTTCATGCCAAGGAGTCGCTGGTGGCCAATGAACCAGTGACGGTCTGCTTTGCTTTTTTGGATCAGCATGGCGTGGATCATCAGGAAAAGCTTCCCGGGCGTGTGGCCTGGGTCAAGCCGTGGGAAAAGGGCTTCTTGATCGGAGTGGTGTGGGATCGCCCGGTGTCGCAGGAGACGAGTCCCTGGCTTGCGTCATTCCTCGAGTACAGCCTGCAGCAGACCGCCTAACGGCGAACGATCCACGGCCGTCTGCTTCGTTCTCGGCTCGAAAACATCCTCAACGTATTTCTGAACATACGCCTCCGGTTTTTTCTCGCCTCCGGCCGCGCCTCCTTCGCCTGAACTCCTGATCAGTCCCGGTTTAACCCGCCAGTTTCTTTTTCGCGTCTTCCAGTTCCTGCGACAAGTCGGTCCATTTGGCCGTCAATCGTTCCAGGTCGTGCTTCCACTTTTCCTGCTCCTGGTGCAGTCCATTCCATCTGGAAAATTCCTGGTAGAGCGCCGGGTTGGCCAGTTCCTGGTCGCGTCCCTTGATGCGCGCCTCCATCTCGGCGATGTCCGCTTCGGCCCTGGCCACCTGCTTCACCAGGCGATCGCGTGACTTGGTGAGATCACGATGGTGGGCCTGGGGTGGGCCCTGCCCAGCCGGCTCGGGCAGGGGCGGGGCGCTCTTGTTGGATTTCTGCGCCCGCTGCTGGGCGGCTGTCGGCCGCAGGTCATCGCTGTGTTCCTTGATGGAGTCCAGCTCCTGCGCCCGCTTCCAGAGGTAATACTCGTAATCGCCATGGTAATTGCGTGCCTTGCCGTCATCGATTTCCACGACGCGCGTGGAGACGCGCAGGAGAAACGTCGGATCGTGCGAGATGAAGACGATCGTGCCGGGGAAGTCGGTCAGCGCATCGGTGAGCACGTCCACCGACGCGGGGTCGAGGTGGTTGGTCGGCTCGTCGAGCAGGAGGGTGTTGGCCGGCTCGACCAGCATACGGGCCAGGGCCACCCGGTTCCGCTCGCCGCCGCTCAGGGCCTTGATGGGTTTGTTCTGGTCGGGGCCTGAAAACAGGAACGCCCCGGCGAGTCCGCGCAGGAAATTCCGCTCCGCGCGGTTCGACACCTCCTCGAGCGATTCGAGGATCGTATGCTCGGGGTTCAGCGTTTCGGCCTGGTGCTGCGCGAAATAGTGCAGCGTGACGCCGTGTCCCACGGTCCGCGTCCCCTTCTCGAACGGCAGCACGCCCGCCAGCATTTTCAGCAGGGTGCTTTTGCCCGCGCCGTTTTCTCCGACCAGCGCCACCCGCTGGCCGCGCTCAATGGAAAAATCGAGATCGGCGTAGACGACTGTCTCGCCGTAGCTCTTAGCCACGTGGCCGAGCTCAATGACGTGCCGGCCGCTGGCGGCGGGCAGGGGGAACTTGAACCGCACCCGCCGGCCATCACGCCGGACCTCGATCAGCTTGACCTTATCGAGCTGCTTGATGCGGGACTGGACCTGGCTCGCCTTGTTCGCCTGGTAGCGGAACCGGTCGATGAACTTCTGGACGCGGGCGACCTCCTTTTGCTGCCGGTTGGCCGCCGACTGTTCGTGGCTGTCGCGCTCGGCCCGCATGTCCTGGAACTTCGTGTAGTTGCCACGGTATTCCTGGATGGTGTGGTGGCGCAGCTCCCAGATGTGGGTGGCGATGCGATCAAGAAATTTCGTGTCGTGGCTGATGACGAGGAGCGTCATCTTGGAATTGACCAGAAAGTCCTCGAGCCATTTTTGAGTCGGCTTGTCGAGGTGGTTGGTCGGCTCGTCGAGCATCAGCACATCCGGTTCCGACAGCAGGAGATGCGCGAGCGCCACGCGCATGCGGTAGCCGCCGGACAGGGTCTCGATCGGGCGCTCGAAATCCTGTTGCGCGAACCCCAGCCCGGCCAGGATGCGCTTGGCCTCATGTTCCGGGTAGAGATCGCGATGGGCTGCGTCGAGCACGGTCTTCCCCGCCAGCGTTTCGAGTTCCTGCGGGAGGTAGCCGATCTTCAGCTTGGGGCGCTTGCGGATCGTGCCGTCATCCGGCGATTCCTCGCCGAGAATCATGCGCAGCAGCGTGGTCTTGCCGCTGCCGTTGGGGCCGACCAGGCCGGTGCGGGTTTCCGGCCGCAGATGCGCGGTGGCATCCTTCAGAAGAATGCGCGTCGCAAATTGCTTGTCGACGTGTTCGATTTGGA
>DASWIN010000141.1:0-6737 GCA_036397655.1 Nitrospiraceae bacterium
GCGAGGATCTGGTCCTGAATGGTCACATCGAGCGCCGTCGTCGGTTCGTCGGCCAGAAGCAACGCCGGTTCTCCGGCCATGGCCATGGCGATGACGGCCCGCTGCAGCATGCCGCCGGACCACTGAAAAGGGTAGTCGTGGTAACGTTGTTTAGGGCTGGCGATGCCGACCCGGTGCAGCAGTTCGATCCCCTGCTCGCGTGCCGCGCGCCTCGAGAGGCCGTAGTGGACCCGAAGCCCTTCGGTGATTTGGTCACCGATAGGCCAGACGGGATTGAGGCTCGTCATCGGGTTTTGAAAGACCATGCGGATGCGGGTTCCCCGCACTCGCGCCATCTCGGTTTGGTCGAGCGAGAGGAGATCGCGGTTTTCGAACCAGATCTCTCCGGCAGTGATGAAGGCCGGCGGCGAGGGTATGAGCCGCAGAATGCTCCGACACAGCACGGACTTGCCGCTGCCGGATTCGCCAACAATGCCCTGGGTGGCCCCCTTCGGGACGCGGAGCGATACGTCGGCGTTGGCGACGACGGTCGAATCCTGCAGTCGGAACTCCGTAGTTAGGCCGCGCACGTCCAGAACGACTTCCGCTTCCTGTGGTTTGGCGGCGCCTGCAGGACGGACTGTCATAACAGGGCGTGCTGACGTTGACCGAGCCGTTGCGAGAGCCCGTCGCCGATCAGGCTGAGCCCGGCGCCCGCGACGACCACGACAAACCCCGGCAGGGTCGAGATCCACCACGCCTGAAATATGAAGTCGCGACCTTCGGCGATCATGGCGCCCCACTCGGGCAAGGGCGGCTGAACGCCCAGCCCAAGGAAGCTGAGGCCGGAAACAAGGAGTATGTTCAGAACGAAGTCGGCCATGGAGAAGACGATCGAGGAATTAATGATGTTGGGCAGGGCGTGCCGAAAGATTATCCGACCCGACCCAAAGCCGAGAGTACGGGCCGCCAGGATGTAATCCTTGTTCCGCTCGACCAGCATCTCGGCCCGGGCGAGGCGGGCATACATGGTCCAGGCCACCAGGAACACGGCGATATAGATATTGTGAACGCCGGGCCCCAAGATCGACAGAACGACAATGATCAGAACCAGGAAGGGAAAGGCCATAAAGATATCGAGAAGGCGCATCATGCATGCGTCGACCCAGCCGCCGAAGTAGCCGGCCGCCGCTCCTATGGCGACACCGTATAACATCGGCACGTAGGTCGTGAAGAACCCGATCTGCATGTCGATGCGGATGCCGTAGAGCACCCGGCTGAACACGTCGCGGCCGATCATGTCGGTTCCAAAGGGATGGGCCAGGCCGGGCGGCTGGAGCGCGGACAGAAAGTCCTGGTGGTAGGGGTCGTAGGGCGCGATGAGGGGCGCAAAGACGCCGGCCAAGACAATCATCCCGACGATCGATACGCCGACCTTGAGAGTGAGCGGCCAGTGGACTAGTTCCCGTCGGACGCGGGACATCATCTTCACATCCTGGCTTGCAACCGCCACCGCCTTATTCCCTCAGCACCCGCCGGTCGACCACGATGTAAACCAGATCCGCCAGCAGGTTCACGGTGACCACCAGCATGGCAAAGACGACCGCCAGGCCCTGAATCACCGGGTAATCGCGAAACCCTACCGCGCGCACCAGAAGGGTGCCGAGGCCGGGGATCGAGAAGACGTACTCGACGATGACGGCGCCGCTCAGGAGCCAGCCGATGTTGACGGCCAGGACCGTGATCGTCGGGATGAGCGCATTTCGCAGCACATGCTTGACCAGGATGCGGCGCTCGCTCAGGCCCTTTGCCCGGGCGACCTCGATGTAATCGGCCGTCATGACGTCCAGTATGGCCGCGCGCAGCGACTGTACGAGGATCGGCGACAAGAAGAGCGCGATGGTGAGGGAAGGAAGAGTCAGGTGGACCACATGGCCGAGAAATCCCTTGCCGTAGCCCGCAATGGGAAGCAGGCCGAGGGTCAGGCCGAAGAACAGCATCAGCAGCAGGCCCATCCAGAATGGCGGCATGGCAAAGCCGATCATGCCGCCGATTCGAATTGCGTGGTCGATCGGTCGATCACTGCGGCTGGCGGCGAGGAGCGCCAGAGGCAGGGCCAGGACCACGGCCATGAGCGCACTGTAGGTCAACAGGAAAACCGAAGCCTCCAGCCGCTCGCCGACGATGCTCGTCACCGCGGCCTGCTGAATTATCGAAACCCCCAGGTCGCCATGCAGCGCATTCCATACGAACCGGGCGAACTGGACCGGCAGCGGCTGGTCCAAGCCGAGGCGATGGTGCGCTTCCGCCACGACCTCGTCCGTCGCCCGGCCATGCAGCATGATGCGGATCGGGTCACCCGGCACCAGTTGGATGGTCAAGAATGCGAACAAGGCGACGCCCAAGACCACCAGGACCATCTGGGCCAGCCGCCGGACGATGTAGCTCAGGATAAGCATGCGCGGTCCTGGCCGTCCTCGCACAGCGGTTCCGGCCGCCCAGGCGGGCGGCCGGGACCGCGGATGCGCAAAGCCGATCTAGGCTACTTGTCGAGCCATACGTTGCTCAACCACCACCAGCCGGTGGTCAGATTGCGCCAGTTCTTGACATGGTCCTGGTAGGCGTTAACCGCCGGAACGAAGTTTATCGGGATCGAATAGCCGTCGTGATAAACGGCTTGCTGGACCTGACAGTAAAGATCCCGCCGCTGTTGCGGATCGGAGACGGCACGGGCCTGGCCGAGCAAATCGACCACCTTGTCATTCTTGTACCACGAGAAGAACGCGTTGGAGCCGCTCGTGTAGTCGCCCTGCAAGGTCGCCAGCTCGTCCTGTTCGTTCAGGTCGCTGGTGATGTAGCTCATGTAGGCTTGGTAGTCGCCCGTTTCCGTGTGCCCCCACGCGGTACCGACGTCGTATTCCGCCAGCGTGACATTGAGACCCGCTGCCGTCCAGCCCTGCTGCAGAATTGTGGCGATCTGCCGGAACGGCGCGTTGCCCGTGTCGATCTGCAGTTCGATCGGCGTCCCGTCGTAGCCGGAGTCGGCAATCAGCTGCTTGGCCTTATCGAGGTCGAAGGCGAGACTCGGCACGTCATCGCAGTGGTAGTTGATCTTCGGCATGTAGGAGTTCGGAATCTCTCCATAGCCGAAGTAGACCGTCTGCATGATCGCTTCGCGGTTGGCCGCGTGGTTCATCGCCAGCCGGATGTTCTTGTTGTCGATCGGCGCCTTGGAGTGATTGAGATAGACGTAATCCAGGCGATACATGGGCTGGACTTCCAACTCGACGCCCGGAAGGGCTTTTACCGCCGACGCCTGATTGAACGGCACCGTGCTGATCACATCGAAATCGCCATTGATGAGTCCCAGCACCCGTGCGTTGCTCTCCGGCACATACCGCATCTCGATCTTGTCCAGATAAGGCAGCGGCCGTCCGTCGGCGTCCTTACCCCAGTAATGCTCGTTGCGGGACAGGGTGAGGTGGGAGCCCCGCTTGTACTCGTCGACCTTGAATGCGCCGCTGCATACGGGCGAAATCCCGAACTTTTCTGGATCGGCCTCGTACGTGGCCTTATGGACCACGGAGGCGGCAAAGATCGATACCGAGGAAATCAGCGGCGAATAGGGTTCCTTCAAGGTAAAGCGCACGTGCTTGTCGTCGACCGCCTCGATCGACGCGACCGGTCCGAAGAGGAACCCGTAAGTGCCGTCCGGCCTTGCGGCCGTCTGGTAGGAGAAGACCACGTCCTCGACGGTGACCGGCTCGCCGTTGCTGAACTTGGCATCGCGCAACTTGAAGGTATAGACAAGTTCGTCCTCCGAGACGCTCCACGACTCGGCGAGCCCCGGCGCAACGCCTTCGCCCGTCGCATCGGCCTCCACCAGGGTGTCGCAGACCTGCTCGATCGCCCAGATCGAGCCATTGTCCGCAGGGATAAAGGGATCCATGGTGAGCGGTTCATCCGGCCGGGCGAACACCAAGGTTCCGCCGGTCTTGACCTCGGCCGCCTTAGCGGTAGCCGCGGGCCCCGGCAGGCCCGGCGCCGCCGCCAGCGCTACCCCCAAAGACACCACCACTCCGGCATATATTAATCGGCGCCGGACCCGGTCAATATTTCTACTTGTCATGGAATGCCTCCCTGTTTCTTTGCACCCCTCGTGTTCAAGCGTTCAGGTTATCGATGGTTCGCTTGAACGAGCGGTTGACTGCCGAGAGCCCGTTGGTCCCGGTTGGTCGCGGTACAAGTAGAGTCCTTGTCCCGATGCGTGATTTTATCTTATCGGCCAGGTTCTGTGTACCTTAACTGTCGCAGCGCGCTGCGCCCCCGCCGGTCAGGGCCGGCGGACGCGGCGGTGGCCAGGTGGACTCCCGTCCAGGTGCGAGCTACAAGTTATCCTGGTCCATGACGGTGGACCCGAGGGAGGAGCGCCATGTGTGATTCTTTCGTCGCGCTGGGAAACAGCACGGCCAGCGGCTCGGTCCTGCTGGCAAAGAGCGCCGACACCTCGGTCAACGAGGCCCAGCACCTGGTTTGCCAGCCGCGCCGCGAGTATCGCGAGGGCGCGTTCGTGCGGATTACGCATTTGAACATCCCCCAGGCCCGCGTTACCCACGAAACGATCCTCGGCAAGTCGTTCTGGGCCTGGGGCACTGAAGTCGCCTGCAACGGGCATGGGGTCGCTGCCGGCAACGAGGGAGCCTTCAGCAATCAGGACGAGGAGGACAAAGAGGGGGTTACCGTTATCGACTTGCTGCGTCTGGCAGTCGAGCGGGCGTCTACGGCACGCGAGGCCGTGGACGTCATCGCCCATCACGTCGAAACCTATGGGCAGAGCGGAAACAGCCAGTTCTATGGCCACTTCTTCTGCGACACCGGCATCCTGGTGAGCGACCGCGCCGAAGCCTATGTCGTCAATTGCGCAGGGCGGCACTGGGCAGCGCGCAAGGTGGGCGACGTTATGGCAATCTCCAACCGCTATCAGATCACGGACGATTGGGATCTCTCGTCGCTTCCATTCGACAATGGCGCGAAGCCGGATTTCCGCGCCACCTTCGCCGACGAGAAGGCCGAGGAGGAAGTGGCGGCCTCGCGACGTGAATCCCGGGCGCAGTCGCTGCTGGAGGCCCGTCGGGGATCAATCACCGTGAAGGACATGGCCGATATACTCCGCGACGTGGGCGAGGACCCGGAAACCTACAACATTCCGGACGACGAGCGGCCGACACGCATTTGCATGCACGCCGGCCCGCACGAATCGCGTTTCTGGCATGCAACAAACGCGATGATCTCGGACGCCGGTGTGGATGGGGTGACGGTTTGGATGACCGGAACCTCAGCCACCGATCTTTCCATCTTCAAGCCGCTGTTCTTTGGCGTGGCGATGCCGGATCTCGGCCCCATGCCTCTCGGGACTTACGCGGCGGGCACTCTGTGGTGGAAGCACGAGCGTCTGCACCGCAGGGCGATCGCCGACTATGCCGCGCTCAAGCCCGAGATCCGCGCCGATTTCGATCCCCTCGAGCAGGAGTTTTTCGGCGAGGCGCCATCGGTCGTGAAGGCCGCGACCAATGTGAAGACCGACTTCGCTGTCGACTGCTGGCGCCGGGCCGAGGCGGTCACGGACCGTTGGATAGAGAAGCTGGAGAGGCAGAATTTTTTCATCGAGCACGGGCCCTTTCGCGAGATGTGGGACCGGCTGAACAGAGAGGCCTCGTTTCCGATCTAGGAGGGTGGCCAGCCGAACCGTCTGCGGCGGCGCGTCTTTTCCGTTTGGCCCTTTGATCAAAGCAAGCCTGCTCAAAGCGAGGAGGCGACAGGGAGTCGGACGGTACCGGCCTCACACAGCGGCTCGGCTTAGTCTCCCTATCAGGCACGACGTCACGGACTCACGGGCAAAAGACACCCCGTGGGGACGAACGGCTCAACCGGGCATCGGGAGCTTGGGCGGCGGAATGGTGGTGCAGGGAGTCTCGAGCGAACCCGTCTCTGCTGATTTCCCTGATCTGCACGGAAAATACAGGGAATATTCGCGAATCAGGCCGGATTCGGCCCTCTCGGCCCCTTGTAAGCTGCTGAATTGAGTGCTGTTTTCTAGCAAATTCCCTACGCGACGGATCAGGGAACTGAAACGCCGGATCAGGGAAAGAACAGGGAACTCTTGACCTCACGCGCCCCAAGCCCCTGAACGCGCCGCGTTGGCTTGTTCCGCCCGTGGCTAAGGTCGCCACAAGCTAATCTGGTGGCGAAGGAGAAATAGGGGGCCCCCTGACCTCGCCTCTCTATGCCAACCCGTGCCCTGCCGTGACGGCCGGGCGGCATCAAGTTATGGTGACATGCCCAGGGCCCGGCCGGCCACGTCGGAGGTTCTGCGCCGGCAGACGGATGCTGTGGGGAAGAAGGAACCGGCCAAATGGCGCCCGCAGAGGTCGAAGCTTTAAGCGGCATGATGACCCCGGCGCTGCTCCGTCGCATGGCCGGGGCGCGCTCTTTCGCCCGCGGCGAGGCTTACTTCGCGGCGGGTGCAGTGCGCTCGCTGCGGGCCTATGACGGCGGCGTCAGGGCCGTGGTCCAGGGAACCCGCCGCTACCGGGTGCACCTTTGGGCGGAGGACGGCGAACTCGGCTACGATTGCTCCTGCCCGGTCGGGCACGAAGGCGAGTTCTGCAAGCACTGCGTGGCGGTGGTCCTGGCCTGGCACGCGGGTGGGCAGAGACCCGGACCGGGTGCCTGCGAAGAAGACGGATCCGTGTTCGGGG
>DASWIN010000142.1:0-8775 GCA_036397655.1 Nitrospiraceae bacterium
GCAGAGTTTGTCGGCCGAGCGGGAAAAAGTCGCCAAGTTGTCTGCCAAACCGTCGAAGAAGAAGGCTGCGAAGAAAAAGGCCGTGCGAAAACGCTAGCGCGTGCTGGTTGCGAACACTATTTGACCGGGGAAGAAGAGGGCGTGGCGGGAGTTGTCGTGGAGAGACTCGATCCGGCAGGGGCCGGGGAGCTTGCCGGCTTCTCGGATGCAGCAGGTGATGCCGGCGCCGGCTGGTTCGCCGGGGTGGCGGTGGATGGTTCGCCGTCTTTTTTCTGTGCCGGAGCGTTTTTGTCCTCGGTTTTCGTCTCGGGTCCTGGCTTGAACTTGTCGGAGTAATCAGTGACGTACCACCCGCTGCCTTTGAACATAATGGCGGGAGCGGAGATGATTTTTGTGACAGCCTGGCCGCATTGCGGACAACTGGACACCGGGGGGTCTGAGAAGCTCTGCTTCACCTCGAACCCGTGTCGGCAACTCTGGCACACGTATTCATAAATCGGCACAACTCACCTCGTTTCGGTTCTTCCATTAGCATACACTGTTCGCTTCCGTAAGTGTTCTTTGGCGTGAGCCAAGGCAGGTTCCGTTCCGATCAGGTCGCCAGCTTTCCAATCGCCGTCTCGATACGGTCCAACCCGCGGGTGATGGCTTCCAGGCTGGTTGCGTAGGAGAGGCGGATATGGCCGGCGCTACCGAACGGCTCGCCCGGTACCACGGTTACCTTGGCTTCCTGCAGGAGGTAGGCCGCCAAATCCGACGCCGATGCGATCGTGCCGGTCGCGTGCTTGCGGCCGAAGAGCCTCGAGATATTGGGGAAGGCGTAGAACGCGCCCGTCGGCATCCGGCAACTCACGCCGGGGATCTTGTTCAGGCGCTCGACAATCAGATGGCGCCTCCGGTCAAACTCCTGCACCATCTGTGTTGGAAACGCGTCTCCTCCGTTCAAAGCCGCAACAGCGGCCTTCTGGGAAATCGAGGTCGGGTTGGAGGTGCTTTGGCTTTGGATATTGGCCATGGCTGTGATGACGTCTTTGGGGCCCGCCGCATAGCCGATGCGCCAGCCTGTCATGGCATAGGCTTTGGAAACGCCGTTCACGACCACCGTCCGCGCCGCCACCTCGGGCCCGAGCGAGGCGATGCTGACATGGCGCACTCCGTCGTAGGTGATCTTCTCGTAGATTTCATCCGAGATGATGGCCAGATCATGCGCGAGCGCGATCTGCGCGATGCCCTCCAACGATGCGCGATCGTACATCGCGCCGGTCGGATTGCACGGGCTGTTGACGATAATGGCTTTGGTGCGAGGCGTGATGTGCGCCTTCAGGATGTCCGCCGTAAGGGCATAGCCGTCCGCCTCGCGTGTGTGGATCAGCACGGGAGTGGCATCGTTCAGCAGCACCTGGTCCTGGTATGACACCCAGAAGGGAGCCGGAATCAACACCTCGTCTCCCGACTCGAACAGCGCTTCTGCCAGGTTGTAGAGCGAGTGCTTGGCTCCGCACGACACGAGAATCTGGGACTTCTCGTAGCGCAGGCCGTGATCCGCTTCGAGCTTCTTGACGATGGCCTGCTTGAGCTCGTCGATGCCGGAGCTGGCCGTATACTTGGTGAACCCTGTTCGAATGGCCGCCTCGGCGGCCGCCTTGACCGGTTCCGGCGTGTCGAAGTCCGGTTCGCCGGCTGCAAAGTCAATGACGTCGATCCCCTGGGCCGCCATCGCTTTGGCCGTGGCCGCGATACTGAGCGTCGGCGAGGGGACGATCCGGCCTGTGCGAGCGGCGAGCTTCATGTGGCCCGCGTTCCCATGCGCCGCAGCAATCTCTGGGCGACCTGCGGATGCAGGAAGTCGGTCAGCCGGCCACCGAAGCGCGCGACTTCCTTGATGAGGGTGGATGTGAGATAAGAGTATTCCTCGCTGGGCATGAGAAAGACGGTCTCCACGGACTTGTTCAGTTTCCGGTTCACCAGGGCCATCTGAAATTCATACTCGAAATCAGAGATGGCGCGCAGCCCTCGGATGACCGCATGGGCCTTGCGTCGCTGCACGTATTCCACCAGGAGACCCTTGAAGGCCACCACTTCGACGTGCGGAAGTCCCTTGGTCACAAGTTTGACCATCTCCACTCGTTCGGCGAGATCAAACAATGGTCGTTTCATCGGATTGGGCGCGACGGCCACGATCACTTTATCGAAGACGCGTAGGCTTCGAATGATGATATCGGTGTGCCCGAGCGTGACCGGATCGAAGGTCCCTGGGTACACGCCGATTTTCATCGGGCGAGGGCGCCCTGCGCCGCCAGCTCGAATAGGGAGAGGGTCGTGTCGCCGTAGCGGTATTGCCGCAACAGGCTCAGCCGTCCCTGTACCGGCGGTACCGCCGCTTTGCTCGAATGCTCAAGCACAATCAGCGCGTCCGGGGAGATGGCTGTGCTCTCCGTCAGCGCCGGCCACAGTTCGGCGAGGCGGTCAGGTTGATAGGGCGGGTCGGCAAACACAAGGTCATGCTGAATTGCCGCCGTGGCTCGGCGTTTCAGGAAAGCGGCGGCGGTACACATGTGAATGTCGGCGGACGTCGCGAGCCCGCACTGGGTCAGGTTGGCACGCAGCACACGCAAGGCCGCCTGGTTGGGCTCGACAAAGGTCACTTGCTGGGCGCCCCGGCTCAGCGCTTCGATGCCGATGGCGCCGGTTCCTGCGTACAAATCGAGGAACCGCGAGCCGGAGACTCGACTTCCCAGGATGGAAAACAATGCTTCCTTGACGCGATCCGACGTCGGACGCAGTCCGGGGCCTTTGGGCCCGTGAAGCCGCCGACCTTTTTGAGCGCCCGCAATGACACGCATCGTCGTTCAAAAGAGGGGATGGCAGACTGTAGCACACAGTTTTTTTGAGGGTCAAGGCGGAGATGGGCAGGCGCGACGGAGGATCAGCCGTTTGTCATGGTGTCAAGCCGGCCAAGCCACTTTTGGTTTTGACGATCTGCAGGGCAGGGCCTATAATCAGCCTGCCCCTAATGATTCGGATACCAAATGAGAGTAACGGTGGGAATCTTGGCCCGATTGAAATTAGTTTACCCGAGTGAGCGGGTGGGGACGGGCGGATGCTCGAGTTCGGCCAAGCTCTTTCGTTTGTTGGCGTTAATGGTGCGATCAACAATAGAGCCGCAGTTGATGCATTTCCAGGCATAGAAGATGAGGAAGAAGTCAGAGAATCGTTCCATCATCATCAGGCCCTTGCACTTTGGACAGTCCATAAAGCCCTCCAGATCTCAATCCGCGTTGCCTATGCCTCGAACGCGTTCGTATCTCGGTTTAAGCAAATCCCAAGCCCAAAAATGTACTAATCAATAATATCAATGCCTTATGTTAAAATAATGTGAAAATGCTGTGTATAACATATGCTAAAAGTGTTGATAAAAAGTCACTATTTTGCGTGATTCAGGACACAAAGTGACCAATCGGAGGCAGACAGCAATGCGAAACAAAGGCGGAATTCAACAGTGGCCACCCAATGAACGGCCAAGGGAGCGTTTGCTTAAGGACGGCCCTGAGGTGCTATCAGACGCGCAATTACTGGCGATTCTTCTGCGCATCGGGCGCCGGAATTCATCGGCAGTGGAAGTTGCGATGGATCTCCTGCGGCAATTGGACGGGCTCCAAGGACTGTCGAACCGAAGCGTGGAGGAACTTTGCCGGATCCCCGGCGTCGGCCCCGCAAAGGCGGCACAGCTCAAGGCGGCGATCGAGTTGGGGAAGCGTGTCCTGGCGGCGCCGCTGTCGAGCGGGACAAAAATCGCATCCAGTGCGGAGCTGTTCCGCCATTATTACCCGCTTCTGCGGGACCTCCGGCGCGAAGTGTTCAAGATTGTCTTGCTGGATGCCAAACATGCCATCGTCAGGGAGGCGACGGTATCAGAGGGGAGCCTGACGGTGAGCATTGTGCATCCTCGAGAGGTGTTTAACCTCGCCGTCCGGGAGTCGGCTGCGGCCGTGATCTTTGTGCATAATCATCCGAGCGGGGATCCCAGCCCCAGCGAGGAGGACCGGGTGTTGACCGCCCGGCTGGTGGCGGCCGGCGAGTTGCTGGGCATCCAGGTGCTTGACCATCTGATCGTCGGAGACGGACGCTACACGAGCTTTGCCGACAACGGGTGGCTGGCCCAGGACCTGCCTGCGCGGGCAGCTTCCGGACGCGCCAAGAAATGAATTGTCTGGGCGAACGCATTTTGATATAAGCAAGCCTCTGAACGGCCGCGCGGTCTCTGCCGTCGCGGAACTCGACTGCGGTGGGTGCAGGATGGCTACCGTAGTGCGACCATGTCTCGCGTCCTCCCTGTGCCGGGTCCTTTCCGGTTTGCTGCGATCCCTGTCCACGCTCACGTTGTGCCATCTCGTTGCGCTGCCTGCGCTCGTCCTTGCGCAGACCACGCCGCACCCTCCATCCGTTCCCGTTCTCACACGGGGAGTGTTGCTCGTCGCACACCCGAGCCTGATGGATCCGAACTTCCAGCAAACTGTTGTGCTGATTTGCGAGCACGGGGCGCAGGGAACGCTGGGGGTCATCCTCAACCGGCCGACCGCGCTGCTGCTGTCGGACGCACTCCCGAACGTATCTGTGTTGAAGGGGACGTCCTATGTCTTGTTTGCCGGAGGGCCCGTTCAACCGGAAGGGGTGCTCATGTTATTTCGTGTTGTCGAGACGCCCGATCGGTTGAGAGAGGTTCTGGAACACGTCTATCTGGGATTGAATCGGGACGTCCTTGAGCGCGTCATCACCAAGCCAAACCCGACAGAGACGTTTCGCGCCTACGCCGGATTCGCCGGTTGGGCGCCCGGACAATTGGAGTTTGAAATGGCCATGGGGTCCTGGGCGTTGTTCCCGGCCGATCCGGCGAGTATTTTTGACAAGGCGCCGGAAACGCTCTGGGTCGAGTTGATTGAGGCCTTGCAGGCGCCGCGTGTGATCAGACTGGAGTAATGGGAGGGGCATCCGGCTGGCCTGAGTGGCTGCGGCTGTTTCCCGGAGGAGGGCATGATGGCGAATGATGCGCGGGTTGACATGATCAGGAACGTGGCGGTCGTTTCCGCTTCGGGGGCGGGGAAAACGTCTCTGGTCGAGGCGCTGCTCTACACGGCGGGCGTGATTCCGGCGATGGGGTCCACGGGAAGCGGAAACACGGTGTCTGATTTCGAGCCGGAGGAAGTCCACCGGAAGGTCTCGGTCAGCACGGCCATGGCGCATTGTTCGTGGAAAGGCGTCACGCTGAATCTGCTGGATACGCCCGGTGCGCTGAGTTTTCTGGGGGAGGCCAAACTCGCGCTGCACGCGGCCGACGGGGTGCTCATCGTGCTTGGCGCGGCGTCGGGCATACGGACGGAACTGGAAAAACTCTGGGGAATGATCACCGACATCGGGTTGCCGTGCGTCCTCTTTGTGAACGAATTGGACAAGGATCGGACCGCGTTGGCGTCGGCGCTCAAAGCGTTCGAAGACGCGCTCGAGATCACGGCCCTGCCGGTGACACTTCCAATCGGCTCGGAAGGGCGCCTTGAAGGAGTGGTGCAGGTTATCGAAGGCGCAGCCTACCGGCCTGTGGCGGTCAGCCCGAAGGTGCTGAAGGACGACGTGCCGGCCGATCTCGACAGTCAGGTCGGGGAGGCCCGGAAAAGGCTCGTGGAAAGCGCAGCGGAGACGGACGATCAACTGGTGGAAAAGTACCTGGCACAAAGCGATCTGGCGGAGGCGGAGATTCTCCAAGGCATGAAGGCGGGGACCTGTGCGCGGAAGTTCGTGCCCGTTTTCTGTGGGTCCGCAGTTCGCAATATCGGCACGACGCCGCTGCTGGATGCGCTGGCCGCGTATCTGCCGTCCCCCGTGGAGGCCGCGGCCCTCCGCCCGATCAAGGGAACGGATTCCAATTCCGGTGGAGAGGCGGTGCGCGCTCCGGTCGTTGCCGATCCTTTTTCCGCCTACGTCTTCAAAACCCTCATTGATCCGTTCGCGGGACACCTGTCCTACCTGCGCGTCATGTCGGGAACGCTGCAGGCCGACGCACCGTTTCTGAATGCGAGCCGGCGCGTGAAAGAGAAAGGCGGGCATCTCTTTACGATCCTGGGGAAAAAGTACGCGCCGGTCCAGCAGGCCGGGCCCGGTGATATTGTGGCGATCGCCAAACTCAAGGACACGCAGACAGGGGATACCGTCTGCGATGAGAAACATCCGATTCTATTTGCCCGAGTGACCCTGCCCAAACCGGTGTTCTCATTCGCCCTGGAACCGAAGGCCAAGTCCGATATTGAAAAAGTGAGTGTGGGGCTTCACAAGCTGGTGGAAGAAGATCCCATGCTGGAATTCACCCGGAATCCGGAAACCAAGGAGATGGTGCTCAGCGGCATGGGGCAATTGCATGTCGACGTGACGTTCGAGAAGCTGCGCCGGAAGTATGGCGTGGAGGTGGACATCCATGTTCCCAAAGTGCCGTACAAGGAAACGATCAGGAAGATGGCGCAGGCCCAGGGCAAGTACAAGAAGCAGACGGGCGGGCATGGGCAGTACGGCGATTGCTGGCTGCAGGTGGATCCCGTGGCGCGGGGAGGGGGGTTTGTATTTGCCAGCAAGGTCGTCGGGGGCGCCATTCCGAGAAACTTCATCCCGGCGATCGAAAAAGGCGTCGTCGAAGCGATGCATGAGGGCGGTCTGGCCGGGTTCCCGGTCGTGGACGTGCGCGTGACGGTCTACGATGGGTCCTACCACGTCGTGGATTCGTCAGAAATGTCGTTCAAAATAGCCGCCTCGATGGGGTTCAAGAAAGCGATGGAGCAGGCGTTGCCGGTGCTGCTCGAGCCGGTCATGCACGTCGAGGTGGTGACGCCGGACGATGTGGTGGGGGCGGTCATTGGCGATCTCAACTCCAGGCGGGGCCGGATCATCGGTGTGAGCGCCAAGGGCCATGCCGAGATGATCGAGGCCTCAGTCCCGCTGGCGGAAATGCTGACCTATGCGCCGATGTTGAATTCAATCACCGGCGGTCGGGCGACCTATGGGATGGAGTTCTCCGCCTACGAGGAAGTCCCGCGGGAGCTGGCCGTACGCGTGGTGGAGGAACACAAGGCGGCCAAGCACGCCATGGTCTGAGCGGTCTATTTCTCGGCTGGCTTCAGGACGACGTAAAAGGCGCGGGTTTCGCGAAGCACGCGCAACAGGATCGTGTCGTCGCGCTTGGCCTTTGAGACGGCGGCCGTGAACGCGTTCACGGTGACCACTTCAACGCGATTGACCTCCTTGATGAGATCCCCTTCGCGCAGGCCTTCCGCTTCCGCGATGCTGCCCCGGTCGACTCTGGTGATCAGCACGCCCGTTGACTCCTTGAGTTTGAACTTGGACGCCAGTTCGACGGTCAGTTCCTGAACGTCGAGCCCGAGCTTGAGTTCCGACCGTGACGGAGGGGGCAGGGAGGCGACGATTGGAGCATCCTGCCGTTCGCTGAGTGGAACGGGAAGCAGTCGGCGCTGTCCATCCCGGACGATTTCGATGCGTGTCGTGGCGCCCGGCGGAAGGGTGGCGATCAGGCGGGATAGCATGTTGGGGGTCTCCACCGACTTGCCGTCCACTTTGGTGATGATGTCGCCCGGCTTGATGCCGGCGCGGGCAGCCGGGTCTTTGTCAAACACTTCGTTCACCAGCACGCCTTCGCCTTCATTGACGCCGAACTTTGCCGCGAGATCCGCCGTCACCGGCTGAATGCCCACGCCCAGCCACCCACGGACCACCTTGCCGCTCGCGAGGAGCTGTTCCATGACCTGCCTGGCCATGTTGGATGGGATGGCAAAGCCGATGCCCTGGGCGAAGTTGATGATGGCCGTGTTGATGCCGATTACTTCGCCATGCATGTTAAACAGCGGGCCGCCCGAATTACCCGGATTGATGGAAGCGTCTGTTTGAAGGAAATTTTCGTAACGCGACAGGTTCATGTTTTCACGGCCGATTCCGCTGATGACGCCCAGGGTGACGGTTCGGTCGAGGCCGAAGGGGTTGCCGACGGCAAGGGCCCACTGTCCGACCTTGACGGACGAGGAGTCGCCGAACCGCGCGCTGGGCAATTTCCGGTCAGTGGTGACCTTGAGGATCGCCAGATCGGTGTCCGGATCCTTGCCGATCACCTGGGCGATGAACTTCGTTTTGTCGGAAAGCCGCACTTCAACCTCGGTGGCGTCGCTCACGACGTGATTATTCGTGATGATATGTCCTTCCTGATCGATGATCACGCCGGAGCCCGACCCAGGTGCATTCGGAGGGCGATCGCGGAGGGAGTCCTTGGGCCTGATGGCTCCGACGCTGACCACGGACGGCTTGACTCGTTCCGCCAGGTCCGTGATGACGCTTTGCAATTCCTCAAGCAGGTGCAGTCCGCCAGTCTCAGCCCGGGCGACCGCGGAATCTCCCGTCACCGTGGGCAGCCAGAGAGCAAGGCCACACGCCAACACGCGCGGGACCGTTCCGGAAATCAAACCGGCGCGGGCGAATCGTCGGGTGCCGGGGGCAGGACGCGTCATGCGGTCGCTCGTTTGCGTTCACTAAACAGTGGAAGGACAGACTTCAACTCGTCTCGCAGGCCAAGGAGAACCACCATATCGCCCGGTCTGAACAAGACGGTATCGAAACGGAGGAGCAGCGAGGGGCCGCGCAGGACCGCCACGATGCGGACGGATGCCGGCAACCCGAGCTGGCCGACCGGGCAGCCGCTTGCGGCCGCTCCTGGCACGACGCGGAGCCGTT
>DASWIN010000143.1:0-48833 GCA_036397655.1 Nitrospiraceae bacterium
GGAAAGCCCAGCATCAGGTTCATGGCCTGAATCGCCTGACCCGCCGCGCCCTTGATCAGGTTGTCCAGCGCCGCGACGGTCACGATCCAGCCGGCCCGCGTATCGGCAAAGACCGACAGGTCGCAGAAATTCGATCCGCGCACGTGGCGCGGATTGGCCGAAACGTCGCCGTCATGGATGCGGATGAACCGCTCTCCCTTGTAGTAGTCCTTGTAGAGCGTGCGCAGTTGCTCGAGCGGCATCGGTTCCACCAACCGGCAGTAAGCGGTGCTCAGGATGCCCCGGTTCATCGGAACCAGGTGGGGCGTGAAGGCGACGGTCAGATTCCTGGCCGCGCCCTTTGCCTTGCCGTGCTGCGAAGACAAGAGGGTCAGTTCCTGTTCTATTTCAGGAATGTGCCGGTGCTGGCCGATCTTGTAGGCCTCGATCGATTCGTGCGCCTCTGGAAAGTGATAGGGCAGGGCCGGGCTTCTGCCTGCGCCTGAAATTCCGGACTTGGCGTCAATGACGATGGTGTCGTGATGAATCAAGCCCTTCGCGACGAGCGGCGCCAACTGCAGGATGGCCGCAGTGGGATAGCACCCGGGCGAGGCCACCAGCCTGGCCTTCTTGATGGCTTCCCGATGAAACTCCGGCAGGCCGTAGATTGCTTGTTTCAATAAGTCTTGGTGGTCGTGCCGCGCCTGGTACCAGGTTTCGTAGACGGCCGGGTCCTTGAGCCGGTAGTCCGCGCTGAGGTCCACCACGTGTTTGCCCGCGGCCATGCAGGCCGCGACCGGCTGGAGGGACTTGGTGTGGGGGAGGGCGAGGAACACCGCGTCCACCTTTTTGGCGATGGATTCCGGCGCCAGGGCTTCGAAGCTCAGCGGCACGACCGATGCGAGCGAGGGAAACATCGCCGATACCGGTTTGCCGGCCGATTGCTCCGACGTAACCGCCGCGATGGTCATCTTTGGGTGCCCGGAGAGCAGGCGCAGGAGTTCTCCGCCCGTGTATCCACTGGCCCCGATGACCGCGACTTTGACTGTCCCGGATCCCATAACGCTCCGTGTGCTGCTCTTTATAATGTGACCAGACAAAAAAGGGAAGGCCTGAAGCCTTCCCTTTTCCAAACACTCTGCTTAGCCCTCATTATCCATGGTGGCTTCTACTGCACCCACGGATACGCCGCTGCGACAAGCCTGGCTGCGCGTTGGAGGCAGCTAGGCGGGCGGGCTCGCTGCTCGGTCGGTCACCAGACTGTTTCAAGTCTGTCTCCCTCCCTCGCAACTCCACGCGCCCGTCTCGCGAGGCGTCTTCGTGGTTTCGTGACGAACCCTCATGAATAATGAGGGCTAGAGGATTACCGCTTCGAGTACTGGAAGCGCTTGCGGGCGCCCTTCTGTCCGTACTTCTTCCGTTCCTTGACGCGTGAATCACGCGTCAGCAAGCCTTCCTTTTTCAAGGCTTCACGGGTCGCCGGCGTCATTGTCACCAGCGCCTTGGCGATGGCGTGCCGCAGCGCGCCGGCCTGGCCGGTCGTCCCGCCGCCGTACACGGTGGCGCGCACGTCGTACTTGCCGAGCATTCCGGCGACTTCAAGCGGGTACTGCACGATGGTTCTCAGTGTCGGCCTGGGGAAATATTGTTCCAGCGGACGGGTGTTCACGACCACCTGGCCGGCGCCCGGTGTGACCCATGCCCGGGCGATGGCGTTCTTGCGCTTGCCTGTCGCGTACTGTGTGGCTGCTCCCATAATCTCCGTCGTCTCCTTCTTGTGTCTCTATTTAGTATGACTGTCGTTATAAGGCAAGCGATTCCGGGTGCTGCGCCGTGTGCGGGTGCTCGGCCCCGGGGTAGATTTTCAGCTTCCTGGCCATCTGCTTGCCCAGCGGATTCTTCGGCAGCATGCCCTTGATCGCGGTTTCGAGCAGCGCCGTGGGGTTTTTCTTGTGCAGGTGCTCGGCCGTGGTGGACTTGAGACCGCCCGGATAACCGGTGTGCTGCCGATAGAGCTTGGTCTTGAGCTTCCCGCCGGTCAACTGGACCTTGCCCGCATTGACCACGACGACATGATCGCCGGTGTCCACGTTCGGGGTGAAGATCGGTTTGTGTTTGCCGCGCAGGACGGACGCGACGCGCGCTGCCAGCCGTCCCAGCGTTTTGCCGTTCGCATCCACCACGTACCACTTGCGCACCATCTCCAATGGCTTTGCCTGATAGCATCCCATGATTCCTGCTCCTGCCTTTCTCTGATCGGGCTATCCGATTGACCGTGCCGCGGTCATCCGCCGGCGCCGGTGTGCTTCGTGCCCAGTTTCTCCAGCCACGACTCCAGCGAATTGCCGCCCCGTTGCTGGAGCACGTTCGCCGTGACATAGATCGGGCTGTTGGTTCTGATCGCCAGTGCGATGGCGTCGCTGGGTCGCGCATCCACCGTACGCTCCGCACCTTGCGACGTCAGGTGGATTGACGCAAAGTACGTGTTGTTCTTCACATCCGTCACGACCACCTTCGAAACGGCCAGATTCAGGTGTTCCAGCATGCTGCGGAGCAGATCGTGGCTCATCGGCCGCGGCGTCGGCGCATCGTCCATCGCCAGCTTGATCGCGTTGCCTTCCGCGGCGCCCACCCAGATCGGCAGGACCTGGGCCGTGCGCTCGTCGCGCAAGATGACGATCTGCGTCTCGGTGTTGGGGTCGGCGACCACCCCATGCACGGTCAGCTTCGTCAATTCTATTTGGCCATTCTGTCCCATGACGTGCCCCACCAACCCGCCGACTGACTACTTGCAAGGCATGCGCCTCACCATCTTTGTCTCTATAGTTCCGGATGATGGAATATCGATGGCGATCGAGGGGGCCGCGGGGAGCGCTGCCGCTCACGTCAGGTCTCGTTTTTTCCAAAATCTTCCGGCTTGAGATTCTCCAGCCACTGATCCAATTCGTCCGAAGCCTGCTTGCGAAGCACCTCTTCGTTGGCGAAGACCGGGGCCTTCGTGCGGAGCGCCAGCGCAATCGCGTCGCTGGGGCGCGCGTCGATGGAATACTCCGAGTCCTCGAACGTCAGGTGGACCTTGGCGTAATAGGTGTTGTCTTTCAGGTCGGAAATCACCACGCTGATCACCTTGGCGTCCACCGCGTCCAGAATTGCTTTCATCAAATCATGCGTCATCGGGCGGGGCGTCGTCACGTCCTCCAGTGCAAAACTGATCGAACTCGCTTCGGGCTTGCCCACCCAGATCGGAAGCATTTCGCTGTTGTCTTCGTCGCGCAAAATCACGATAAACGTATTGTTATAGGGGTCGAACATCAGGCCCCGGACTTTCATTTGTGCAATCATGGGTGCCGTCGACCTCTTGCGTAACACACTGAGATTTCAGCGCCACTCTAGCATTTGGTTTTCCGCTTTGTCAACGAAACCGGAGCCCGATTTGGCGTGATCACCGGGGAAGATTTGCGAGGTCGAAGGCGCGTCCAGAAATGGCCGGCGAGGAACGTGCGGCAAGGTGCAACAGGGCGCGGGCGGCCACGGAAGGATCGCGCAGCGTGCTGCGATCTTCGCGCGGGTAGGCCTGGGCCCGCATCCTGGTGCTGGTTCCCCCCGGATTAAAGGTGATCACGCAGACGCCGTCGGGGCGGAGTTCATCGGCCAGCACTTGCGACAGGCCTTCGACGCCGAATTTGGACACGGCATAGGCGCCCCACCCGGCCCGGCCGGTCCGCCCGACCGACGAAGAAAGCGTGATGATGCATCCGCTCCGCTGCTGCGCCATGAGCCGTGCGGCTTCCTGCGTGATATAGAATGTTCCGGTAAGATTGATGCGAAGCACCTGCGCCCATTCACGGTGCGGGTAACGGATGAGGGGGACGCGCGGTCCCAGGATACCGGCGTTATTGATGAGCACATCCACCCGGCCGTAGCGGCGGAGTGCCAGGTTGACCAGTGCGCGGGCCTGGCGGGCCGATCCGATATCCATCACGCGCGCGACGGCCTCGCCCCCGGCGGCTTGAATCGCCGAGCAGGTCGCGCGCAGTTCCCTGCCGGTCCGTGCGCAGAGCACCACGCGTGCGCCAATGCGGGCAAACAGCTCAGCCGTGGCACGGCCGATGCCGCGACCCGTTCCCGTAATGATCACAACGGCGTGATCAAGGCGATGTCTTGTGGCCGGCGATCCTATGTTGGTCTTGCGAGGTCGGTGGGATCGCGTCATGGACAGTGGATACCAACTATTATAAGAGCGGACAGGAGGCGGGCAGGGCCGAGGCTATTGCGGTTTGAAATTTTCCTGCACCTTGGAGGTATCCACGGTTTCACCAAGCTTGAGGAATGCCCGCATGTGCTTCTTGACCATTTCCCTGCCGCTCTCGTCACCGAGGTTGATCTGATACTCATTGATAACCATGACCCGCATGCCTTCCCATTCTTTCCAGCACGGCTGGCAGATCTTGGCCTTGATCTCCGCTTCAAGCCGCCCCAGGAATAATGGAGCGGTGATTGGCTCAGCGTCTTTTTCGCATTTGATGCAGTGCACGGCCATTCGGGGCTCCTTCGCGTATGAGGTTGCGGGCGAACGGGGCGATTGTAGCACCCGAATCCGATGAAAGAAAAGAGGGGTTTTGGTTCGGTTGACCGGTGGGGGCGATCATGTTAGGACATGAGCGGTCTTCAGCGGGACGCGACGCCCGGATGGCGGAACTGGCAGACGCGCCAGACTCAAAATCTGGTTCTCGCAAGAGAGTGGGAGTTCGATCCTCCCTCCGGGCACCAGCCTTCGCCCGCCTTCGCGAAACGCTTCGGCGGGCTTCGGCTAGCGAGCCAACTATTTCAGAGCAATGCGGGCGAGGTTGCCCGCCATAGCTTTAGCGACGGCGGGCACGCTCTGCTGCCGCTTCGGCTGGCAGGCCTATGATCGTGATTCGCTTGAGCCGTTTCCCGCTCCAATTTTTATGCAATTAATGCCAAAAAATCCTGTATTTTACGGGTCTGTAGAGCGTATAACCCTGCCCCTAGAATACCCCTTGACAGGACTTTGGGGTTGGCTTATAGTCCGTCCTGCTTAAACGAGGATATGGCTGAATTTGTCGTTACTTATTGACCCCTTTATCGTTCAACTCACTAAGGAGGCAGCACATGCGTAACGTGTTGGCACTAGGAGCTGTGGTACTTTTCGTCGGCTCCGTGAGTGTGGCAGTGGCCCAGGAGCGCGGGCAGCAAACACCCGGATTTGGTGTCGGACTTGGTGTCGGAGACATCTCCGGAAGCCCCGGCCGTGTCCAGGCGTTCGACAAGAACGCGTTTTTGGAGAGGCTTTCGCAGGCTGAGACCGTCATGGGACGCATCTTCGCCATTGATTTTGCCCAACATCGGCTCATGATTGAGACGGGCGGAGTTGGTAGTGTCAATGATGAAGGGCAGGAGGGGAAAGCCGGCTCGGGGGCGCGGACGGTTGTGACCCTGTACATGAACGAACAATCCAATATGGAGGCCATCCAGCACCTCCATACCGGCGATGAAGTCTACTGCGAAGCCCGCGAAGAGACGACGGCACAAAGCCCGTTTGGGACAGGGCATAAGGCGGTTACTGTATGCACCGTCTACCGCGGTGCGGCGACGATGGCCGGTTTTGGGGGCCTCGGACAGAGGCCAAATCCCATGACGGAGCGTGGCATTGAAACGAATTCAGGCTCCAACCATGCCGGGGTTATTGGTCAGGTGCTGTCGGGCGAGATCAAGGAAGGGATCCCCACGGGGGTCTCTGAATACACCGGCGCGGCTCCCTGCTGGAATTGCTCGCCGCAGCCAGGATGGGGCGACAACGGGCAGGGCAACAAGACCGATTACGGGTCGGATATGAGCATGACCAAACCCAATCTGGTCAAAAAGTAAGCCTGTCGTTCGAATGTATATGCGATCGGGGGTGGCTGGAGACAGCCACCCCCGATTTATTTTGAGACCACGTCGAGATCCTCCGCTTGTCCAGTGTCCTCCGCCTTGCTACTATGGGGCGAGCAAGCGGCAAGAGGTTAGCCCGTGACCGATAGCAAACAACAGAGCGAGGGTACGGAAGTGCAAGCGGATGCCGAGCTGGACCTGCGCGGTGTGATCTGCCCCTATAACTTCGTCAAGACCAAGCTGAAGCTCGACACCATGGGGGCCGGGCAGGTGCTGGCAGTCATTCTTGACGACGGGGAACCGATTCGAAACGTGCCCCGCAGCGTCAGTGACGACGGGCATACCGTGCTGCGGCAGGAATCATTCCATCGTGCCCATCGGGTCATGATCAAGAAGCGCCCCGACTGAGCTGCGCTCTCTTTACCCGCTTCCTCGAAGTCCGCCGTTCCGGTTGAGCCCCGTCGATGACCAGGGTCAATTCTCCCCCAACAGCCCGTGCGGTTCGTCCCCGAACGATCTCGTCGATCGTTCCACGGAGCCACTGTTCCTGAGGCGTGGTAAGGTTGCAGGCGACGGCGATACGGCGGTTTCCGAATTCGTCGCGCAGCGTCTTCAACGTTGCCGGCAGGCGGCGCGCAGACTCGAAGCAGACGAGTGTTCGCCGCTCCGCGCGAAGCGAGCGGAGCAGGGCGCGGCGTGTTGACGGCCGTGCAGGCAGCGGACCGGCAAACACAAAGGCGTCGCCGGAAAGCCCCGAGGCCGCGAGCGCGGCGAGGACTGCGGAGGGTCCCGGGATGGACACGACGGGAATTGCACGACGCAGGGCCTCGAGTATGAGCAGGGCCCCCGGGTCCACAATGGCCGGCGTGCCTGCGTCCGATACCAGGGCCACGCTCTGTCCTTCCTGCATGCGCTGGAGGAGCACCGGGATTTTGTCTTCCTTGTTGTCGTTCTGATAGCTGGTGAGCGGGGTTGTAATGCCATGCCGGGCCAGAAGCGCCTGGGTGCGCTGTGGATCTTCCGCGGCGATGACGGCCACGGCCTTGAGCGTGCTGAGCGCGCGCAACGTGAAGTCGTCGGAATTTCCGATCGGCGTGCTGACGATGTAGAGGAAGCCTGCCATGACGAGCGATGCTATCCTGTCCGGAGACCGAAAGTCGAACGGGTGTTTTGTGCCGGTCCCGCGGCGCTGTCTAGGCGGCAAATGCGCTCTGTGCTACGATGCCCGGCGGTGAGGCCGGATCAGTATGGATTCGAAATTTCTCATTGAACCGCATGACGAATGGATTAGGGGCAACTATTCGTTTTGCCCGAAGTGCGGCGGCGGCCTGGGCCGTCGTGCGATCAAGGAATCGGAACCGGAACGTCTCGTCTGCCAGTCCTGCCGGTTCGTTTTTTTTCTCGATCCGAAGGTGGCGGTCGGCACGATCACCTCGCTCGACGGGAAGCTGGTGCTCCTGAAGCGTGCCATCGAACCGGCCTATGGGAAATGGGTGTTTCCAGGCGGGTTCGTGGATCGGGGTGAACGGGTCGAGGAGGCGGCCATTCGAGAGACTCGGGAAGAAAGCCATCTCGATGTCCGGCTCACCGGATTGCTGAACATCTACTCCTATGCGGATCATCCCGTGATCATTATCGTCTATGTGGCCGAGGTGTGCGGAGGGGTGCTCGCGGCCGGCGATGAAACTCTTGATGCGGGCACGTTTGCCCCGTCGGCGATTCCCTGGGGTGATCTGGCGTTTCCCAGTACCGCGCAGGCCCTGCGCGACTATCTGGCAAGGGCGTAAAACGCCGGGATCGACGCGGCTTTTCTTGACGGGCTCGCTTTTCTAAGGCTATAATCTCCAATTCCAATTTCTCTTGATAATTTGCGAGGATAGGCAGGATGCCGGCTATTCTTTTTATGGCCACGATCGCCCTCTATCTTGGCGGGACCGCCTTTTCTTCGGCCTATCTTTCACAGCGCGACGACACCCTCTCCAAGATCGCACTGGGCGTCACCGGCGTCGGGTTTCTCATGCACACGGTCGCCTTGCTGGCCCGGATGGTGGAGGCCGGCCCCGCCTCGCTGATCAGTTTTCACGATGCCCTTTCGTTTTTCGCCTGGTCGCTGGTGCTCGTCTTCTTGTGGGTGGATATGCGCCATCACCTGCACGTGATGGGGGCCTTTCTGCTTCCGCTTGCGTTGCTCTCGTTGATCTGGGCCGCCGCGCTGCCCAGGGAGGCGACGGGGCCGATGCTGAAAACCATCTGGGTGCACGTGACGTTGAGCATGCTGGGCACGGTCGGGTTCGCCGTGGCCTTTGCGGCCGGCCTCATGTACGTGATCCAGGACGGACTTTTGAAGTCCAAGCAGTTCAATGCGCTCTATGCCAAGCTGCCGCCGCTGGATTTCCTCGATCATCTGAACCAACTGGCCATCGTGACGGGATTTCCGCTGCTCACGCTCGGCATCATCACCGGCGCGCTGTCGGCGGAGGTGGCGCGGGGGGCCTATGTGAGTTGGAATCCGGAACAGGTCTGGGCGCTGGTGACCTGGGCGTTTTATTTTGCCGTCCTGCTGGGCCGGATCACCCTGGGATGGCGGGCCAAGCAAGCCGCCTACCTGACGATTATCGGATTCGGGGGCGTCGTGCTGACGCTGATCGGGGTGGTGATGAAGGGCCACGGGAACGCGCTGTGAGACAGGGCTGATCATGCATATCATCGTCGTCGGACTCAGCCACAAGACCGCGCCGGTCGAAGTGCGCGAAAAACTCGCGGTGCCGGAGAGCCGTCTGGACGAAGCCCTGTCACGCCTCCGCGGCTATGCCGGGATCAAGGAAGGTTTTCTGCTCTCGACCTGCAACCGCGTGGAAGTCTATGCCGTGGTCGATCAGATTGAAGAGGGGCACGCGCGCATTCAGGAGTTTTTCTCCGACACGCATCTCTCGCTCTCGTCCGAACAGCTGACTCCCCATTTGTATGAGTACACGGGAGATCGGGCCATCGGACATCTATTCCGGGTCGCGGCAAGCCTCGATTCGATGATCGTCGGAGAACCGCAGATCCTCGGACAGCTGAAAGATGCCTTCGAAGTCGCGCTGAATCACAAAGCCAGCGGCGTCGTGCTCAACAAGCTGGTCCGGAAGGCCATCTCGGTGGCCAAGCGCGTCCGGACGGAAACGAAAATCGCCGAGACCGCAGTCTCCGTCAGCTTTGCGGCGGTCGAGCTGGCCAGGAAGATCTTTTCGAATTTGAGCGAAAAAACCGTGCTGCTCGTGGGGGCGGGAGAGATGGCCAAACTGGCCGCCCAGCGTCTCGTCGACCAGGGCGTCCGGAAAGTCTCCATCACGACCCGTGATGCCGCCAGCGCGGTCGATCTGGCCCGGCGGTTCAATGCGACCTCGATTCCGTTCGAGAGTTTCCGGCATGAAATGGGGGAGGCCGACATCGTCCTCTGTTCGACCGGTGCGGCGCATTATCTGATCGGTGTCGAGGACGTGCAGCAGGCGGTGCGGCGCAGGATGAACCGGCCGATCTTTCTGATCGACATCTCGGTCCCGCGCAACATCGACCCGGCCGTCAAGGACATCGACAATGCCTTCTTGTTCGACATCGACGATCTGGAAATGCGCGTGGAGCAGAACATGGAGGAGCGGCGGCGGGAGGCGGTAAAGGCGGAGCGGATGGTGGACGAGGAGGTGGGACAAATCCTCCAGTGGCTGAAGTCGCTGGAAGTTACCCCCACCATCATGGCGCTGCGCAGTCGCGCGGACGCCATCAAGCAGGCGGAGATCGACAAGGCCCTGGCCCGGCTGCAGAATCTGTCGGCGCAGGAGCGCAGCGTCGTGGAGGGGCTGGCCACGGCACTGGTGAACAAACTGCTGCACGGGTCGCTGGTCACGCTGAAGGCCGAATCCGCATCCGGAGGCGGCCCCATGTTTATCGAGGCGGCGCGGCGATTTTTCGGGTTGGACGAGCAGACGGCCGGCCGTCCGGATGCCTCATTCCCGGGCGAGACACGTGATGAATCGGGCTCGCCGGATTCATTGGCACGGGACCCGGAGCGGCATCCTGCAGGCAAACGGCAGGACTAGGTGGAGGAGAGGAGTCGGCGCGATGGAGGCGCAGCGCTGTGCCGCAGGGTCCCAAGCTCTTTACCTGTCCCCAATGTCGCCACCAGTACCTCGGGCACGATCCGCTTCCCGATTGTCCGCGGTGCGGGCATGACTACCGGGCCCAGGAAGGCGTGCGATGGGATCTGGTGGTCTACCTGCTGGCGATTCTGGGGCTCGTCAGCTATTTCCTGGTGTCGTCGAATTATCGCACCGGTATGGCCGGGGCGGAACGTGGGGGGCGATCGGTTCCCGAGGCGGGAGAGAAACTGCCCGGTTCGGCGACCGGTGCAGCGAGTCCCTAACCCGCATTATTCATGATGGTTCGTTGCGAAATCGCACGATCGTGTCGTGAGACGGGCGTCCGGAGCTGCGAGAACCCGAGGAGGTACATACCAAGCTTCGCTTGAACCGCTCGCTTCAATATATGCGAGCGGAGAGGTACTTTGCCTCCAGTGGGCTCAGATCGTACGTCGAGGGTGTGAGCAGCGAGGCCGCCCGCATGGCCGCCGGATGAATGCGGCCATGCTTGTCGCAACAGCGAGGGTGCGATTGCAGCAGAAGCGATCATGAATAATGCGGGTGGCATGAATCCGGCCGGTAAGCCTGCTCGCGAGGCATACAGATGGGCGTCGTAACGGCCGCCCGCCGGTCGCTGGTGCTGGGGACGCGCGGAAGCCCCCTGGCGATCTGGCAGGCCGAGTGGGTGCAGGCGAGACTGCGGGAGATCGCCCCTGACGTCACGGTCACGCTGCAGCGGATCAAGACGTCGGGCGACAAGATTTTGGATGTGCCGCTGGCAAAAATTGGTGGCAAGGGACTGTTCGTCAAGGAGATTGAAGAAGCCCTGTTGCAGGGCACGATCGATCTGGCCGTCCACAGCATGAAGGATGTGCCGACGGCGCTGCCGGACGGATTGGACATCGTGTGCATGCCGGAACGGGAAGATCCGCGCGATGCGTTGATCAGCCGGGATGGCCGGAGGCTGGATGAACTGCCGCAGGGCGCGCGGGTCGGCACCAGCAGCCTGCGCCGGCAGGCGCAGTTGCTGCATCGCAGACCGGACTTGCAGATCGAAGTGCTGCGCGGCAACCTCGATACGCGGCTTCGGAAACTGCGGGACGGCGAATTTGAGGCCATCCTGCTGGCGGCTGCCGGTCTCAGGCGGATGGGATGGGACGGGCAGATCACGGAGTACCTGGCCCCGGAGGTAAGTCTTCCGGCGATCGGGCAGGGCGCCTTGGGACTTGAAGGACGTCGTGACGATGCGTTTGTCTGCGAGATCGTCCGTCCATTGGAGCATGCGCCGACACGATTGGCCGTGACGGCCGAGCGGGCCCTGCTGGACCGGCTGGAGGGCGGCTGTCAGGTGCCGATCGCGGCCCATGCGACGCTCGCCGGAGAACGGCTTCACCTGGAAGGATTGGTCGCGAGTGTGGATGGTCGGCGGCTTGTCCAGGATCGGGCGGAAGGACCGGCGGCTGATGCGCGGGAGATCGGCATGCGTCTGGGCGAGCAGTTGCTTCGCCAGGGGGGCGAGGCGATTCTGAACGAAATTTATGGGAGAGCCTGAGGCGGTGAGAAAGAAAACCGGAATTGTCTACCTGGTCGGCGCCGGACCCGGCGATCCGAGATTGCTGACACTCCGCGGAAAGGAATGTCTGGAGCAGGCCGACGTGGTTCTGTACGATTACCTGGCCAATCCTGCATTGCTGGATTTCGCGCCGGCGCGGGCCGAACGGATTTACGTGGGGCGTCGGGGACGGGGCCATTATCAGGACCAACAGGAGATCAACCGGCTGCTGATCGAGAAAGTCCGTGCGGGGAAAACCGTCGTGCGGTTGAAAGGCGGAGACCCGTTCGTCTTCGGACGCGGGGGGGAGGAGGCCGAGGCGGTGGCGGGCGCGGGGCTGCCGTTCGAAGTTGTGCCCGGCGTGACCTCGGCCGTGGCGGCACCGGCCTATGCGGGGATTCCCGTGACGCACCGCACGTTGGCATCCACAGTGACATTTGTGACGGGCCATGAGGATCCGACCAAGGAGTCGGAGGCGCTGGAGTGGCCCAGGCTGGCGACGGCCCACGGAACGCTGGTCTTCCTCATGGGCGTCAAGAACCTTCCCTCGATCGTGGAAAATCTCCTGCGGGAGGGCAAACCGGCCGACACGCCGGCGGCGGTCATTCGCTGGGGCACAAAATCGGGCCAGCGCACGGTGATCGGCACGTTGGAGACGATCGCAGGCAAGGCGGCGGAGGCGCAGATCGAACCCCCCTCCGTCATCGTGATCGGCGAGGTGGTGCGGCTCCGGGAGCAATTGAACTGGTTTGAAACGAAACCGCTGTTCGGCAGACGGGTGCTGGTGACCAGGGCCCGCGAGCAGGCCGCCGAGCTGTCGCGTCTGCTGGTCGAGCAGGGGGCGGAGCCCGTGGAGTGTCCGACGATCCGGATCGCGCCGCCAGACAGTTGGGCCGAACTGGACGGAGCGATCGCCGGCCTCTCCCGATATCAGTGGCTGGTGTTCACCAGCGTGAACGGGGTGAAGCCGTTCATGGACCGTCTGCAGCGCAAGGGGTTGGATGGGCGGGCTGTCGCGGGGATTCGGCTCTGCTGCATCGGTCCGCGCACGGCCGAAGCACTGGGCGCGTACGGGTTGCGCGCCGATCTGGTGCCGGCCGAATATCAGGCGGAAGGGCTGATCGAAGCGATGAAAGCGGCCGGCGTCAAGGGACAGCGCGTGCTGATTCCGCGGGCGGCCGTGGCGCGGGAGGTGCTGCCGGAGCAGTTGCGAGAACTCGGCGCGGACGTGCAGGTGGTGACGGCCTACCGCACGGTGCTTCCCGAAGTGGAAACCGATCGCGTGAAGGACCTGTTGCAGAAACAGGCGCTCCACGTGCTGACGTTCGCCAGTTCGTCGACCGTGAGGAATTTTTGCGGATTGTTCAGCGGCCGGGAGGAGATGCGCCGGTTGACCACCGGGGTGGTGGTCGCCTGCATCGGGCCCATTACCGCGAAGACAGCCGCGGAGGAGGGGCTTCCGGTCACGGTCACGGCAGCCGAGAATACGATTCCCGCGCTGGTGGAGGCCATCGTCCACCATGTGTCGACGTCCCGCGAGGGTGTGCCGGTTCGGTGTTAGACCGCATTAGTCATGGCGGTTCGTTGCGAAATCGTGGAGTCGCGTTGCGAGAGAGGCAAGCACAGCCACGAAGGACTGAGGCGTACTTGAAACAGTACGCTGAAGGACTGAGCGGCGAGCACGCCTGCCGTCAGGCTTGTCGCAGCAGCGAATCTGCGATTGCAGCAGGAGCGTTCATGACTAATGCGGGCTGGAAGCAGCGGTATCATTCACATTCTGAACGGAGGAGATTCGTATGGTTCCGGTGAAATCATTCATGGTGCCCATTGAGAAATTTGTGTCGGTCGATCGCGATACGGACGCGCGGATGGCAGCGGCGCTGATGCGGGATCGCAACATCGGCAGCCTGTTCGTGACGCGCAACAAGGAAATTATCGGCATTCTGACGGACACGGACATGGTTCGCCGCGTGGTGGCGGTGGGCCTCGATGCCTCCAAGACGCCGGTTGAGCAGTTGATGTCGGCGCCGATTCTGGGGATCGAGGAGGACAAAACCCTGCTCGATGCCAACGATCTGATGGCGAAGTCGCACTTGCGGCATCTCGGCGTCACGCGGAAGGGAAAGCTGGTGGGGATGATCTCGGTGCGGGATCTCGTGGTATTTCTAACCAATCTTCCCAGAAAATAAGGCGCGCATGGCGTTCCCACGACACAGAATGAGACGGTTGCGGCAGAACGACCCCCTGCGGCGATTGGTCAGGGAGACGCGGTTGACCGTGTCCGACTTGATCTATCCAATGTTTGTCACAGTCGGGAAGGATCGCCGGGATGAAATTTCATCGATGCCGGGGCAGTATCGGGTGTCGGTGGATCTGCTGGTCAAGGAAGCAGCCGAGGTCAAGCTGCTTGGGATTCCCGCCGTGATCCTGTTTGGCGTGCCGGACAAGAAGGACGAACGCGGCACGGGGGCCTACGACCCCAACGGGATTGTGCAGAAGGCTGTCCGCGCCCTGAAGGACCAGGTGTCGGACCTCCTGGTGATCACGGATGTCTGCATCGACGAATACACCTCCCATGGACATTGCGGCCTGGTGAAGGAAGGGCGCATTCTCAACGATGAGACGCTGGAGTGCCTGCGGGCGATGGCCCGAACCCATGCCCAGGCCGGGGCCGACATGGTGGCGCCGTCCGACATGATGGACGGCCGCGTGCTCGCAATTCGGGACGAATTGGACGGGGCCGGTTTTACGGAGCTGCCGATCATGTCCTATGCCGCCAAGTTCGCCTCGTGTTTTTACGCGCCGTTCCGGGACGCGGCGAAGTCCTCTCCCCAATTCGGGGACCGGCAGTCCTATCAGATGGACCCGGCGAACGTCCGCGAGGCCTTGCGGGAGATCCGGTCGGACATCCAGGAGGGCGCCGACATCGTCATGGTGAAGCCGGCGCTGCCGTATCTCGATGTGATCGCCATGGCCCGCGCCAGGACGACGGTGCCGATTGCGGCCTATCAGGTCAGCGGCGAATACAGTATGATCAAGGCGGCGGCGCGCGCCGGATGGCTGGATGAATCCCGCGCGATGATGGAATCGCTGCTCGCAATCAAACGGGCCGGCGCCGACATGATTCTGACGTATTACGCCAAGGATGCCGCGAAGCTGCTCAATCCCTGACGGCAAGCCCAAGATGGTATGAAAATCACGCGAGGCCTGGCCGCACACCAGCGAGTCTCCCATCCGGTTCTCACCATCGGGAATTTCGACGGCCAGCATCTCGGCCATCGCACCTTGCTCCGCGATGTGGTGCTCCGGGCCAAAGCGGCCGATGGGACACCGATGGTACTGACGTTCGATCCCCACCCGGTGAAGGTGTTGGCGCCGCACGTGAATCTCCGGTTTCTAACGATGCCGGACGAGAAGCTGGCCTATTTCCGGGATGCCGGCATTGCCGAAGTGCTGTTTCTGGAGTTTACGGCGGCCTTTGCCGCATTGACGCCGGATCAGTTCATGCAGCAGGTGTTGCACGACGGGGTCGGTGTGAAAGATCTGTTCATCGGTGAACATTTCGCGTTCGGCAAGGGGCGGGCGGGACGGATCGCGGATCTCGTCCGATTCGGCCGGGACGCCGGCTTTCAGGTGCATCCGGTTCAACCGCTGCGCGTGGATGGCGAGATCGTCAGTTCCACGCGGATCCGGCAGCTGATCCAACTCGGAGACGTCCGCGGCGCATCGCGGTGCCTGGGACGGCATTATGCGTTGGAAGGAATCGTGATGCCGGGCGAGCAGCGCGGCCAGAAGCTGGGGTGGCCGACCGCGAATTTGAAGTTGCCTCCGGACCGGGTGATTCCGGCGGACGGCGTCTATGCGACGAAAACCCTGTGGGGGGCGCGCACCTACGAATCTGTCTCCTATATCGGGACGCGGCCGACCTTTGGGGCCGGCGAGCGGCTGCTCGAAGTCTCCTTGCTCGATGCGCGGGAGAATCTGTACGGTCAGACGATCCGCGTGGAGTTCGTCGAACGGGTGCGGGGGGATCAGGTGTTTGAGAGCGCGGAAGAACTGTCGGCACGCATCGAAGTCGATGTCCGGCAGGTGCGGCAGGCGCTGAAGGCCGAGCCCCAGCCCGTCACCGGCCTGTGACAAGATTGTGAGCATACGATGGCGATGACGACGCAAGTTGTGCGTAAGCCCGTCCGGGCGAAGCTCGAGCGGCACGTGGCTGCGGCGGCCAGGAGCCGGCATCTGTTTGCCGCAGGCGACCATCTGCTGGTGGCCGTTTCGGGCGGGCCGGATTCGGTCGCGTTGTTGTCGGTGCTGGCTTCTCTCGCGCCGTCGATGCGGCTGACGCTGTCGGCACTGCACCTCAATTACGGCCTGCGCGGGGACGAGTCCGATGAAGATGCCCGGTTCGTGTCCCGCCTCTGTGCCGAACTGGAGGTCCCGCTGATCTGCGAGTTGGTTGATCTCTCCCGCACATCCGGTCCTGGCAAAAGGATGTCCCTGCAGGCCAACGCAAGAGAGGCGCGCTATACTGCTTTGCAACGCGCGGCGGAGGCCCTCGGCGCCTCGAAAATCGCGCTCGGCCACACGGCCGACGACCAGGCGGAGACCCTGCTCATGTGGATGCTGCGCGGATCGGGCGCCGCCGGTCTGGCCGGCATCCGGCCCCTGCGCGACGCGGTCTACGTGCGGCCGTTGCTCGATGTCAGCCGCACCGATGTGCTGACGTACTTGAACGCGAAAGACCGGCCATTCCGGACGGATTCCAGCAACGCCAAGCCGGTTTATCTGCGCAACCGGATTCGCCATGAGCTGCTCCCGCTGCTCAAGCGGTTTAATCCTGCCGTGGTGCGCGCCCTCACGCGCCAGGCAGACATTCTCCGCGATGAAGACGCGTGCCTGGACCGGTGGGTGACGGACTGGGTCGGCCGGCATGTCCTGGCGGCCGGGGACCGGTCGCTGGCGGTTCTTCGGTCGGCCCTGCTGGAACAGCCGATTGCGCTCCAGCGCCGGGTCATTCGCCGGGTGATGCAGCGGGTGGCAGGCGGTCCGCATGGGCCCACCTTTGGCGCGGTCGACGCGGTGCTGCGCAAGGTTGTCCGGGGTCGATCCGGTTCGTCGCTGGGTGTGCGCGGCGCGCGGGTCCTGCGGGACTATCAGTACGTCAGATTCTTCCCCGCGCGGCACGCCGGCCGGCTACAGGGCGAAGTTCCACCGGCCCGTCCAGTCAGCGTGCGTGCGCACGTTCCGTCCACCGTGGTCTGGCCGCCGACCGGGGAGACGCTGCGCCTGCGACTTGCCGGTGCGGAGGACGAACAGAGGCCTGCCGGGCGGCATGTCGCGAGATTCGATGCCGATCGGTTCACGCCGCAGCTCGAAATCCGCTCCTGGCGGGCGGGCGATGTGTTTTGTCCCCTTGGAATGGGCGGGCGCCGGAAGAAGCTGCAGGACTACTTTTCGGATACCAAGCTGCCTCGCGGGCGGAGGGCCGGCGTGCCGTTGCTGGTCGCGCCGGAGGGCATTCTCTGGGTCGTGGGACATCGGGCGGACCATCGCTTCCGGGTGAGGCCGTCCACGACACGCATTGTGACGGCGGAGGTGTGGCCGGCTGAAACGGGCGGGGAGGGAAAGGGCTGAGCATGGAGAAAATTTTCGGCCGACCGATCGTGACCCAGGAGGATATGCGGCGCCGCATCGAGGAGCTCGGGCGGCAGATCGCCTCGGATTACGAGGGGAAGGAGCTCATTCTCGTCGGGATCCTGAAAGGGGCCTTCGCCTTCTATGCCGATCTGGCCCGTGCCATCCGGGCGCCGCTGCGCGTGGATTTTCTGATCGTGACCAGCTACGGCTCCAAGGCGAAGACGTCGGGGAAGGTGAAGATAGCCACGGATCTGACCGAGGACATCAAGGGGCGTGATGTCCTGCTGGTGGAGGACATCGTGGATTCGGGCCTGACGGCCCAGTATCTGCTCAAGACCCTGGCGAAACGCAAACCCCGATCCATCAAGGTCTGCGCGCTGCTCAGCAAGCCGGAGCGGAGGAAGATCGCGGTCACGGTGGATTATGTCGGGTTCGAGATTTCCAATAAGTATGTCGTGGGGTACGGGCTGGATTACCAGCAGCAGTACCGCAATCTGCCGTACCTGGCGGTGCTCGACAAAGTGGATGAAGAGGGACGAAAAGCCTAGCCCGCAATACCCATGAACGCTTCTGCTGCAATCGCGAATTCGCGGCTACGACAAGCCTGGTCGTGCGCTTTGAGCGACCAGGCGGGCGGGCTCGCCGCTTGGTCGGTCAACATACTGCTCCCAGTATGCCTCCCTCCCTCGCGGCTCCGCGCACCCGTCTCGCCATGCGACTTCACGATTTCGCGACGAACCGCCATGGATAATGCGGGCTTGCTTGGAAGATTGTGCGTTTCCGGCACCCTGTGTTAGGATGACGCCACGAGGGGCCGCCTGTGCGGGCGGTTGTGTCACGAGGAGGCTGGATGAATTCGCGGGTCAAGAATCTTCTGTTCTGGGTCGTGGTCGGGCTGTTCATGATTCTGCTGTTCAATCTGTTCAGCGTGACGCCGCAGGTCCAGGAAGAAGAGGTGATTTTCAGCGAGTTCATGGCCAAGCTGGACAACGGCGAGGTGACGAAGGTCACCATCAAGGCCAACCACATCAGCGCCATCCTGAAAAATGAAACCCGGATCAAGGCCTATCTGGCGGAGTATCCCGATCTGGTCAAGGTACTGCGCGAGCGGAACGTCCAGATCGAAGTCAAGCCGCCGGATGAGAGCCCCTGGTACATCACCTTCCTGGTGACGTGGGGCCCGTTCGTCCTGTTTCTCGGTCTCTGGTTTTTCCTCATGCGCCAGATGCAGATCGGCGGGAACAAGGCGCTGTCGTTCGGCAAGAGCCGGGCCCGGATGCTGACGGAGGAACGCAAGAAGATCACGTTTGCCGACGTGGCCGGCATCGATGAAGCCAAGGAAGAAGTCTACGAGATCATCGAGTTTCTGAAGGATCCCCGGAAGTTCCAGAAGCTGGGGGGCCGGATTCCCAAGGGCGTGCTGATCGTCGGACCTCCCGGCACGGGCAAAACGCTGCTGGCCAAGGCCATCGCCGGGGAGGCAGGCGTGCCCTTTTTCAGCATCAGTGGATCGGACTTTGTCGAAATGTTCGTGGGCGTGGGCGCCTCGCGCGTCCGCGATCTCTTCGAGCAGGGCAAGAAGCACGCGCCGTGCATCATTTTCATCGACGAGATCGACGCAGTGGGCCGTCTGCGCGGAGCCGGGCTCGGCGGCGGACACGACGAGCGGGAGCAGACGCTGAACCAACTGCTCGTGGAAATGGACGGGTTCGATACGACCGAAGGCGTCATCTTGATTGCGGCGACCAACCGGCCGGACGTGCTCGATCCGGCGCTGCTGCGTCCTGGGCGTTTCGATCGCCAAATTATCGTGAACCGGCCGGACATCCGCGGGCGGGCCGAGATTCTCAAGGTGCACACCAAGAAAGTGCCGATGGCTGCTGATGTCGAACTGGAGAAGATCGCGCGCGGCACGCCTGGATTTTCGGGAGCCGACCTCGAAAATCTGGTCAACGAGGCGGCCCTATGGGCGGCCCGGCTGAATAAGAAGGAAGTTGAGGGCGTCGACTTCGAGATGGCGAAGGACAAGGTGCTCATGGGTGCGGAACGCAAGAGCATGGTCCTGACCGACGAAGAAAAGCGCGTGACGGCGTTCCACGAGGCGGGACATGCCTTGATGGCCAAGCTGCTGCCTGGAACGGATCCGGTTCACAAGGTGACGATCATTCCTCGTGGCCGCGCGCTCGGCGTGACGATGCAGTTGCCCACCGACGATCGGCACAATTACTCCAAGGACTTTCTCTACAATACGCTTGCGATCCTCATGGGCGGTCGTGTGGCCGAAGAGCTGATTTTCAAGAACATTACGACCGGCGCCGGCAACGATCTCGAGCGGGCCACCGACCTCGCGCGGAAGATGGTCTGCGAATGGGGGATGAGCGAGGCGCTCGGGCCGCTGACGTTCGGGAAGAAAAACGAGGAAATTTTCCTGGGTCGGGAAATCGCCACGCATCGTGATTTCAGCGAGCAGATCGCCGAGCAGATTGATGGTGAAGTCAAGCGGCTGGTCACGGAAAATTATGATCGGACCAAGCGGTTGCTGACCGAGCACATCCATATCCTGAAAGCGTTGGCCGAGGCGCTGCTGGAAAAGGAAGTGCTCGACGCGCTGGAAATCGAAAAAATCGTGCAACAGGGGCTGCCCCAGCCCACACCTGCCTGATCAATCCTGGTTCGTCATGATACGTTCACACGTCCGGTACGGATGCGTCGTTCGAGCAACTCGCTGAGTGTGATGCCGCCATCGCCAGACCATCCCGCACCCATTCTGCTGATGCGAGGGCGCCGGCTTGTCCTCGACCGCCCGCTGGTCATGGGTGTGCTGAACGTCACGCCGGATTCGTTTTCTGACGGAGGGCTGTACCTTGACCCCGGCGCGGCGGTCAAGCATGCGCTGGAGATGGTCGACGAAGGGGCCGACCTGATCGATATCGGCGCCGAGTCCTCCCGTCCCGGCGCGGAGCCGGTTTCCGAAGCCGAGGAACTCAGCCGGCTGGTTCCCGTCGTCCAGGAAGTCTGCCGCCGCGTAACGGTTCCGGTGTCGGTGGATACGACCAAAGCCGCGGTGGCTCGTCAGGCGCTCGACGCTGGCGCTGCGATCATTAACGACATCAGCGCACTGCTCGCCGATCCGGCCATGGCGGGGGCGGTGGCGAAAGCCGGCGCCGGCCTGGTCCTGATGCACATGCAGGGGACGCCGCAGACCATGCAGCGGGCGCCGCGCTACGGTGACATCGTGGCCGAGGTGCGTGAATTTCTGCGCGCGCGCATGCAGGCAGCCGTGGAGGCGGGGATTGCGGCAGGTCAGATCTTGCTTGACCCCGGCATCGGATTTGGGAAAAATCTCGAGCAGAATCTCATCCTGCTGGATCGGCTCGATGCGTTTCAGACTCTGGGTCGTCCGATTCTTGTCGGCGTGTCACGGAAGGCGTTCATCGGAGAGGTGCTGGGCAGGCGGGCCGGCGACCGGCTTCTGGGAACCGCCGCGGCGGTGGCGGCGGCGGTATTGCGCGGGGCGGGGGTGGTTCGGGTGCACGATGTCAGGGCCATGCAGGATGTCGTCAGGGTGATCGATGCGATCCAAAAGCACAGGCCGCGGTAAGGCGGCGTCGGCACCAAAAGCCAGAAAGTTGTTCGGCACGGACGGGGTGCGGGGCGTCGCCAACCTCGAGCCGATGACGAGCGAAACGGCCATGAAGCTGGGCCGGGCGGCCGCCTATTTGTTCAAGCGCCGGGCCGGCCGGCACCAGATCGTCATCGGCAAGGACACCCGCCTGTCGGGCTACATGCTGGAGTCGGCGCTCACATCGGGCATCTGCTCGATGGGGGTGGATGTCTATCTGATCGGTCCCATGCCGACGCCGGGCGTCGCGTTCCTGACCCGCAGCCTGCGGGCGGATGCCGGCGTCATGCTCTCCGCGTCCCACAATCCCTACCAGGATAACGGCATCAAGTTCTTTTCCAATGATGGCTTCAAGCTGCCCGACGATTTTGAATCGAGGATGGAGGATCTGATCACATCGAACGAGATCGAGCATCATCGGCCGACCGCCGACGCGGTGGGCAAGGCCTATCGCATCGACGATGCGGAAGGACGGTATATCGAGTTCGTGAAACGCTCGATTCCGCGCGCGCTGGATTTTCAGGGCTTGAAAGTCGTTGTCGACTGCGCGCATGGCGCGGCCTACAAGGTGTCTCCCAAGGTCCTGCGGGAGCTGGGCGCGACGGTCTGGGTGATCGGAGACGCGCCGGACGGCATGAACATCAATGCGGGATGCGGGGCCGTGTATCCCGCACGGTTGCAGGGGGCGGTTCGGGAACACCAGGCCGATATCGGCATTGCGCATGACGGCGACGCGGACCGGGCGATTTTTGTCGACGAGCGGGGGCGATTGGTTGACGGCGATCATGCCATGGCCGCGCTGGCGCTGGACATGCACGCCCGCGGCGAGTTGAAGAAGAAGACCGTGGTGGGGACCGTGATGAGTAATTTTGGCCTTGAGCAGGTGTTGACCAAGGCCGGGATCACACTGGTCCGCACGGGGGTCGGCGATCGCTATCTGCTGGAGGCGATGCAGGCCGGCGGGTACAATTTCGGCGGCGAGCAATCGGGGCATTTGATTTTCCTCGATCACAACACGACCGGAGACGGCCTGATCTCCGGACTGCAAGTCCTCTCGCTGATGAAGCGCTCCGGGCGTGCCCTGTCGGATCTCGTCGCATGCATGAAACCGGTCCCGCAGATACTGTTGAACATCGCGGTGAAGGTCAAGCCGGACCTGGACGAACTGCCCGGGTTCAGGCAGGCCCTCCGGAAGGGCGAGGCGAAACTCAACGGCCGCGGGCGCGTCCTGGTTCGCTATTCCGGCACGGAGCCGCTGCTTCGCATCATGGTCGAGGGGGAAGGCGAGGCCCTCATCCGTTCGGTCGCCGAAGATCTGGCCGGCGTCGTTCGCGCACGCCTGGGGTAACGGCGGTTGTTTCTCTTTATGGCCGGCGCCGTGCTGCTTGGCGTGGCGCTGGGCTCCTACCTGGTCTATGTTCCCCTGTTGATCCTCTTCTGCCTGCTCCTTGCGGCGATCAGCCTGACGATTGGTGAACGGTACGGCAAGTGGACGGCTGCGCAGGGAGCCGTGCTCTACGGGGCTCTGCTGGCCGGGGTCCTGCTCTGGGAGGCCTGTGCAGGGGGCGGGCCGGGTTCTCCACTCGCCGCGCTGGATGGACAGGGACCGGTGCGGTTGAGTGGAACGGTCGTTGAGCCGCCACGACACGCGCCGAACCGCACCGTGCTGGTCCTGAACGCTACACAGGTGGGTGAGGGACCGCGGAGCCGTGCCGTCAGCGGCCGGCTGCGCGTGACGTGGCGGGAGCCGGACCGGATCTTCCTCCCGGGCGACGAGGTCGGCTTCACGGCGCGCGTGCATCCTCCGTCAGGGACGCGGAACCCCGGCGGGTTCGACTATGGCGCCTATCTGGTTCATCAGGGAATCGACGCGGTGGCATCCCTGTCCGGTCCGGGACGCGTCGTGCTCACCGCCGCTCCGTCACATCTTTCACGGTGGACGCCCTGGCGCGTCATCGAGCAGTGGCGTGGGCGCATCCGCGAGGCGGCACTGGGAACGCTCTCGGATCCCGCGCGAGGCATATTTCTCGGGATCATCGTCGGGGAGCAGGGTTATCTGACGGACGAGGTCCGGGATGCCTTCATGGCCACCGGGACCGTGCATATTCTTTCCATTTCAGGCTCGCACCTCGGGCTGGTCGCCCTGCTGTCGTTTCTGTTTGTCAAAGGCGGCTGCCGAATGCTTCCGGTCACGTGGCTGCTGGCCCTGTCGAGAGTGATTACGCCGACGCGCCTGGCGGCGGTCGCGACGATGGTCCTCGTGACGTTTTATACGCTGTTGGCCGGGGCGGAGGTCGCGACGGTCCGTTCGCTGGTGATGATCGCGATCGTCATGCTGGCGGTGTGGCTGGGACGGGCGCATGACCTGCTGCGCGCCGTGGCCTTTGCCGCACTGCTGCTGGTTGTGCAGAATCCCCGTGCGCTCTACGACATTTCCTTTCAACTGTCGTTCATGGCTGTCGTGGCCATCGCGCTGGTGATCGGGGCGCGCTCGGCCGAGGAGGCCGATGGGTTGCCGCCCCGGCACAGGTCGGTCTGGGATCGGGCGGGAACGCGGCTGGGGGACTATCTCTGGCTGACCGGCGGCGTCACCCTCGCGACGCTTCCCCTCGTGGCCTATCACTTCAAGCAGATTGCGTGGCTGGGTGTGATCGCCAACGCCGTGGTGGTGCCGCTCGCCGGGTTTGTCCTGGTGCCGCTGGGATTGGGCTCGGCGGTCTGGCTGTTGGTCACCGGTCAGGAGTCGCTTCCCGCCGCGTCCGTGCACCAGGCCGTGTCTGAGTCCATGTCGAACATCGTCGGCCTGTTGGCGATGGCGCCGGGCGCCGAGTGGCACGTCGCGTCGCCGGCGGTCCTGGCGATGGCGGCGTTCTATGTTCTCCTTGCCGGCGTGATATGGCCTGCTACAGAGGGGCGCGGCGCATGGTGGCGGCGGCGGGTCAGTCTCATCGGCGTGATGCTGGTGTTGGTCTGGTGGGGCTGGTCGCCGCGCGATGCGCCTGGCACCGACACCGTCCGTGTCACATTTCTGGATGTGGGACAGGGTGATGCCTGTGTGCTGGAATTGCCTGACGGTCAGACGGTCCTCATTGACGCCGGCGCGCGGTACGACACGCTCGACATGGGCCGCGCCGTCGTGGGGCCGTACCTGTGGGAGAGAGGCATCACGCGTCTCGATCATGTGGTGGCGACGCATCCACAGCTGGACCATGTCGGAGGCCTTGCGTGGGTGATCCGGTCGTTCGATGTCGGCCGATACTGGAGCAACGGGGTGGCGCGGGAGGAGCCGTTTTATCGGCGATTGCAAGATGCGCTGCGGGCTCGGGGGCTTGTCGAAGAGCGGGCGGAGGAAGGGCGGGCCATCATCGACGCGGGGCCGTGCCGGTTGCATGTGCTGAATCCTCCGGCCAACCCCATCCGTTCGTGGCCGGAGGACGGGGCGCAGCGAACATCGAGTGGGAGCATCCTGAACAACCTGTCGATCGTCACCAGGTTGCAGTGCGGGGCACAGACGTTTTTATTGACGGCGGACGCCGAAGCCGGTGCATTGGCGAGGCTCCACCGACGGGAACCGCGCGCGCGCGCGACCATTCTCAAGGTGCCGCATCACGGTGCGGCGAGTTCGTTATATCGCCCGTGGATCGAGCAGGCGGGGGCGCGGGCCGCCGTCATTTCGGCGGGACGGCATAACGCCTATGGCCACCCGGCCACGGATGTGGTCACGGCCTATCAAGAGTCTGGAGTTTACCTGCTGCGCACGGATCAGGATGGCGCTGTATGGATCACGGCCTGGCTGTCCCGCCCGGGATTTCGCATTGAGACGGCTCAGGAAGGCGGCCTCACCCCAATCCCAATCAGTGACATTTTGGGTCCTTCCGAAGGCAAGAATTACGCACGGTTCTTGAAGAAGATGGCCATTTGGCATGACGGCTAAAACTTCTTGACAAAACAATAAGTTAGGGGTATTGTGCGCCAGTTTATTATGCTTAGCCCCCCACTGCACTGGCGGCAGCGGCAAGTAGGAGTCTCCCTCCTGGTTCGAGTATTTCTCCCCCCCCCACGGTCGTGCATGACGAAATTGAAAATGACAAAGGATAGACGCGCGGTACGATGGTCCGTATGAGTGACATTATCCGAGATCCGGTCGGCGGTTCCGGCGGTTCCGAGCCTGTGTCGTTCCGCTCACTTGCCGCTGTTTCGGTCCCTGCGCCTGTCCTCTACACGGGACCGGATTGGTATCGGATGGCCGAAGAGGCGCTGATCCGTCTGGCGTCCGCGAGCCAGACGGGCAATCCGTTCAAGCTCGAAGGCCTGGCGCGCGTGGCGATGATGGAAGAGTTCACGAAAATTGCCACGGGATTCGTGGACGCGCTCCGGCAAGGCGATCATTTTCTGGCCAAGGCGATTGCCGGAAAAAAAGGATCGCCGGTCATTTCCAATATGGTCAATGTGTCCATCCTGGCTACGAAGCTGGGGATGGGGATCGGCTATCAACGTGAGGCCTTGATCGGTCTGGCCCTGGCCGGCCTGTTGCATGATGTCGGCATGTTCCACTTGCCGGACTCATTGCTGTCGAACCCGGGCAAGCTAAACGAAGACGAACGGGCGCAGATCCGGAAGCATCCTGAGGTCGGATCCCAGATGCTGAGCGCGCTGGGGGCACAATACGCCTGGCTGGCGCAAGTCGCCGGTCAGGAGCATGAACGGTGGGACGGCAAGGGCTATCCCAATGGGCTGACGGGCGAGCAAATCCATGAATACGCCCGCATCATCGGCCTGGTCGACATCTTCGAGGCGCTCATGAATCCGCGACCGTACCGGCGCCGGCTGATGCCGCACGAAGCGGTCCGGGAGTTGCTGGTCGCCGAAAAGACGGCCTTCCCCAATCAAATCATCAAGGCGCTGGTCCAGCAGTTCTCGCTCTTTCCGTTGGGCACGATGGTGCAGCTGAATACCGGCGAGGTCGGTGTCGTCACGCAGTTGAATCCGCGATATCCCCTGCGACCCGTCGTGTCGGTCAATCAGGGGACAGGTGGGCCGGGCTCCGGTGCGGCCAAGTCCGTGGATTTGAGCGCAACGACGCTGGTGCATATCGTGGAAGTGGTCGGATCGGAGGCGGGCAAATAGGCGTCACGAGATCGAGATGATACGCAATCCACTGACACGGGCTCTGTGCCTGCTGCTTTCGGGATATCTGATCCTCGGGCCCCTGGGCTGCAGAAACCCCATGCAATCGGCCCTGCCGCCATCGGCCATCGCTCCGCCGGGGACGAAGGTGCCTCCTCTTCCCAAGGGCGATCTCTATGCGGATGAAACGGTCGTGAGCGCCGATGCAATCGTCGACCCCGGCGATACGCTGGACATCATTATCCGCCGCGGTGCCGGCGAGGAGAAGCATTCCAACGTGGTCCAGGAATCGGGCATGGTGGTGGTCTCATTTCTTGAAGTGGACGTGAAGGGGCAGACGGCGGCCCAAGCGGCAGAATCGATCAAGGAAGCTGTGACGCCGTACATGAACAACCCGCACGTGCAAGTTCTGTTGAAGAAGAAATCGCTCAAGCTGAAGCGGTTTTTTGTGTTTGGCGACGTCAAGAAGCCCGGCCACTTTCCATTGGCACGAAACATGACCGTCCTGCAGGCCGTTGTCAGCGCGGAAACCTACAATGAAACGGCCCTGCTGGATGAGATTCGAGTCATCCGCGGGGGGGACTTGAACAATCCCCAGATCCTCGTCGCCGACATCTCCCGGGCCATGACGTACGGCGATATGAGCCGAAATCTGGCCCTCCAGGAGAATGATATCGTCTATGTGCCCCGCGAGCGGCTGGGCGATGCCAGGGAGACGGCGACCAAGATATTCCCGCTCATTTATATCGGCATCACGCCGATCTTTTTTGCCGCGCTGGTTCCAACCTTTTTCCCGGGCGCGAAGGTGGGGGGGAATTAGCTCGTGCATAACATGTCGCAGGGATTGCCGTGGCCCAGTACGAACTGAACGTTCTTGATTACTGGCTGATCATCAGGAAGCGGAAGGGCACGATCCTGCTCTCGGCAGGGCTGGTCGTCGCCTTTACGCTGGCGCTCACCCAGTATATGCAGCCCGTTCCGATCTACGAAGCCTCGGTGCGGGTCAAGTTCGAGCGGACCACTACCTTCGCCAATGTTCTTCTCGAATCGATCGGCGCGCAGGGGAGTCTTGATCTCAATACCGAGATCGAGGTGATTCGAAGCTTTCCCGTCGTCGAGCAGGCGGCGAAGGACCTCAAGCTCATCACGTCCGACCATCCGCCGAATCAGGCTCGCTCCTCCGAGTATCTTGGGACGATCTACGCCTTGCAGCAGACGATCAAGACCTCCATCGAGGGGGCTTCGAACATTATCCGCATCTCGACGAAGGCGGACACGGCGGACATGGCGCAGCGTTTTGCCAACGCCGTTGCGGAAGCCTATCGCGCGGAGAATGTCCGGACGCGGAACAAGGCCGTGGCCGATTCCCGGCGCTTTGTGGAAGAACAGCTGGTGATGCATGAAGTCTCGCTCAAGCAGGCGGAGGAAGCCCTGCGCGACTTCAAGGAGCGGGAGGGGCAAGTCTTTCTCAACGAGGAAGCCAAGGCGGCGCTGGAATCCTTTACCAGGCTGGAGGCCGACTACGACAGGATTTTGCGTATGCAGGATGAAACGGTCAAGCAGATCGACGTCCTCCTCCAGCCGAGTGCCGGCCGTGCGGTCGAACGCATTTTCACGGATGAACCGACCGCGCTCCTCTCCGTTCTGAACGCCCGTCTGACCGATCGGTTGCAGGAACGAGACAACTTATTGATCAACTATACCAAGGAACATTTGCTGGTCAGGGAGTTGGATCGGAAGATCAAGAATGTGAAGGACGAGATCGTCCGCGAATTGCAATCGAAGCTGAAAGCCCTTTCGGGTCGGGAAGCAACGCTCCGGGAGCAGATCGATACCTATCGCGAGCGGTATTTCAATTTTCCAAAAGCTGCGATCCAGCTCAGCCGGTTGGAACGGGATGTGACGGTCAGCGCCGATCTGTATGCCAAGTTGAAGGTCAAGCATCAGGAACTGATGATCAAGAACGCGGAACGGATTGAGGAGGTCTCGATCATCGAGCCGGCTATTCTTCCGACGGCACCGACCAATCTGCCGAATAACCAGATGAACTTCATCGTGGCCGTGATCATGGGCGGATTCCTGGGAGTCGTGCTGGCATTTGCCCGGGAATCCTTCGATACCTCGATCGGGACGATCGAGGGCGTCGAGGAGTTCCTGCAGGTTCCGGTGCTCGGGGTCATTCCCAGGTTCAACGAGAAGGAGCAATTGGAAGCAGCCGCCATGGAGTTACCCCCGGACACCAGGCCCGACACCATCGCGTTATTCGCCAAGCTGGTGTGTCTCTATGACGAAAAATCGGTGATCTCGGAAGGATTCCGGTCGCTCCGGACAAACATCCAATTCGCCAGCCGGGAGGGGCAGGCCAAGACCTTCCTGTTCACCAGCGCCGGATTGGGCGAGGGGAAAACGACGACGATCGTGAACCTGGCGCTGACGATGGCGCAGGACGGAAAGCGGGTCCTGCTGGTCGATGCCGATCTGCGGCGTCCGTTCGTGCACGCCCGCCTGGGCCTTGAACGCTCGCCCGGGCTGTCCGAGGTGCTCGTGGGGGGGCTGCCGTGGCGGGAAGCGGTCAAGACCGTTACCGACTTGATGATCGGCCTGATGGGGGTGGATCGCATCGTCAATACGCCCGGCATTGATCTGCTCAATGTCATGACCAGCGGGAGCATCCCGCACAACCCGGCTGAATTCATCAACTCGCCGAAGTTCGTGGATGTGATTCACCAGATGCGCGAAGAGTATGACGTCGTCCTGTTCGACACGCCTCCCATTCTGCCCATCGCCGATGCCGTCATGATGAGCTCGAAGGTGGATGGCGTGGTGCTGGTCTATCAGGTTGGCCGGATCGGGCGCAGCGCGCTGAAACGGGCCAAGTTTCTGGTCGATCATGCCCAAGGGAAGGTCCTGGGCACGGTGCTCACCAACGTGCGGGCCGAGATCACGCCCGAATACGGCTATTACCGTTACGAATACCGGTGACGGCGAAGCAATCTGCAGTCGCTCCAGCCTCCGTGCCTGCCCCGAACGGTAAGGTCCGAACATGATGCAGGATATTCTTGAATCGCGAGGCTCGCAGGTTCTGATCACGGCGTTGCTGGCGGTCCCGCTGGCGGTGGCGATTACGTTGATGAAGCCCGGATTGGGCGAAATGCTCGCGGTCGGCCTCATCGTCCTGCTAATCGCATTTTTGTTTCCGTTGACGGGCCTGTATCTCATCGTCGTGTCCATGTTGCTGGGGCCGGAGTTTGAAATCGGATCGGGGGGCCTTGGCGGTGGCGCGCAATTCGCACGCGGCCTGACCCTCCGGCTCGACGATTTTCTCATGATGCTGGTGGGGTCTGCCTGGCTGGCCAAAGTCGCGCTGGTCCGGCAGGGCGTGCAGTATCTGCAGACGCCGCTCAATCGGGCCATCGCCTATTATCTCGGCGCCAGCTTCCTCGCCACGTTGATCGGTGTGTTGGTGGGACGCGTCCGGCCGTTCGCCGGGTTCTTTTTTCTGCTGAAGTACTATGAGTACTTTTTCCTGTATTTCATGACCGTGAATCTTGTCACTGACGAAAAGCAGGCCAGGCAGCTCGTGACCGTCAGCCTGGTCACCTGTTTTCTGGTGTCGCTCTTTGCCATCTTTCAAATGGCACAGGGCGAGCGGGCCTCGGCCCCGTTCGAGGGGAAGGAAGGCGAGCCGAATACACTGGGGGGATATCTGGTGTTCATGCTGTCCATCGTGACGGGCCTGCTTGTGACCCCGGGCGCTTTCCGGAGGCGGGTGGTCCTCACCATGTTGCTGCTGTGCGGATTCGTCGCCCTGCAGGCGACCCTGTCCCGCTCATCGTATTTGGCCGCGGCGGTGGTCGTAATGGTGTTTTTGGTCTACATCAGCCGCCGCCGTCCGTTGCTGATGACGCTCGTGATCTTTGCGGTGTTGGCCGCGCCGGTCTGGGCTCCGAAGTCCGTCAAGGATCGCATCTCGTACACGTTCACGCAGTCCGCACTCGAAGGCGAGCAGTTCAAGGTTGGCGGCGTCAAGGTGGATACCTCGACGACGGACCGTCTCAGGTCCTGGCTGCAGGCCGTCGAGGCGTGGACGCATTCTCCACTGTGGGGACTTGGCGTCACCGGGGGGCCGTTCATGGATGCCATGTATCCCAAGCTGCTGGCCGATGTCGGCATCCTGGGCATTGTCGCGTTCGGATACTTGATGTGGTCGTTGTTCAAACTGGCCCGATCCTCCCTGGACGAACTTGACGACCCGTATTTCAAGGGCATCGCCACAGGGTTCCTGTTTGGGTTTGTGGGCATGCTAATCCATGGAATCGGCGCGAACACCTTCATTATCGTGAGGATCATGGAACCGTTCTGGCTCTTTGCGGCCCTGCTTGCCAAGGCGCTCCATTTAAAACGGCAACAGGCCGACAAGGATGAGGAACGGCCGGCCCGGCCCTTGTTTGGTCGGCGGGGGTTGCCTGTCGGGCCCGTGCGCGCCTGATTCTTGCTGTCTCACCCCGAGTCGCCTGCGTACGTTTCCGTTCGAGCGCGTTCAGCAAGCACATCGATCCGCAAACGTCTGGAGCCCGTGGATCCAAAGGAGAATGCCTGTGCTAGGCGGGCGACTATTCGTCAACATCCTGTCCCTGGCCACCGCCCAAGTGATCACGAAGTTGATCAACATGGCGGCGTCGATTGCAATCGTCCGGTTTCTGGGCTCGGAGGAGTTGGGGCGGTATGCCTACGTGTTGGCGTTTGCGTACCCGTTCGGAGCGGTCGCGGATTTCGGGCTGGCGGCCTATGCGATTCGCGAAATCAGTCGTGGCCGAAGTCGGGAATCGGAGGTGCTCGCAGCGCTCCGGCGCACGCTGTTTCTGTGTGCGGGTGCGGGGTGGATCGCCATGATGGGATGCGGCGCCATGCTGCATCGCGATGCGGTGATGCTGGCGGCGCTGGCGCTGGCGGGTTTTGCGAGCGTCCTGTCGGCTGTCACGACGCCGATGCTGGTGTCTTTGAGCGCCCGGGAAGACATGCGCACGGTGGCCGTGTGTCAGATCCTCGGATCGCTGCTCGGATCGGCGGCCGTGGCGAGCGCGCTCCTGCTTGGAGGAAAAACGGTGGCATTGCTTCTGGGGGCCAATGTGGCCAACCTGGTCATGGTGGCCGTGACGTACGTGCTGGCCGGTTCCCCACGCGGAACATTCCCTGTCTCCATGTCGGCTGTCGGCGTCATGATCCGTGAGGCGCTTCCGTTCGGCCTGCTGCTCATCGGGTTTGCGGTGTATTATCGAGTCGACATGGTGATGCTGGAATGGCTCCGTGGGACGCGTGAGGTCGGCCTCTACGCCGCGGCCTATCGGTTTCTTGACGCCGCTATCCCGCTGGCCGCCTCAGTGGCGCGGCCTTTTTACCCCCGATTCTCCGGATTGACCGGCCGGGACATGCGGGGCAGCCGGGAGCTTCTTGAAAAAACGTGGAGGCCGCTTCTGGGCCTCATTCTTCCATTGGCAATAGGAATTTGCTTCGCAGCCGAGCCGTTGACCCTTGTCCTGTTCGGCGATGAATTCAAGGATTCGGTGGCCCCGTTACAGATCTTGATCTGGGGCAGCCTCCCGCTTGTGCTGATCATGATTCCGACCCAGGCGCTGATGGCCGCGGATCGGGTCTGGCCGCTGGTCGGCGTCTATGGCATGAGCGCCTGTGTGAACATCATCGGGAATCTGCTGCTGATCCCTCGGTGGGGAGCATCGGGCGCCGCCACGATGACCATCGTGTGCGAATGGTTTAATCTTGGACTGGTCGGCATCATGCTCAGGCGTGAGTTCGGCGTGTGCATGGAGTGGAGGGGGCTCTGGCGGTATGGGCTTGCCGCAATGGCGATGGTGTCTGTGCTCTGGCTGGCGCAGAGCGCGGGAGTCGCTCTCGCCCTGTTTTCCGGGACCATGGCGTATGCGGCCATGCTGGTGGTCCTGGGGTGCGTGGGGACACCTGACCTTGTAGAATTGAAGCGCATGCTGGCCGGCGGTGCACGCAGCTAATGAGTCCGACTGTCGAAGTTGCCGTGTGGCTGATCATCATCTCAAGAGAAGGCAGATGAGTTCACTCAAATCTCTCCTGTCGTCTTTTCTGCGACACCCGTTTGCTCTGGAGCGGGAAATGCTTCAGCGCCTTGCCGCGCGATATTCCATGCGACGGCCGTATCCCGACGTTCCCCCCTATGCGGCCGGGGAAGACGCACGGATGCCATTGGGCCGCTTGAACCGCGGTGAAATGATCCGGCTGGCGTTTGAGTTCATGGCCGGCAATCTCATGGACGGAGACTACTTTGAATTTGGATGTTGGGGAGGGCGAACCTGCCGGATGGCCTTCGAGCACCACGCGATTCAGTTCAGGGAGAGGATGCACTTTTGGCTCTTTGATTCGTTCCAGGGGCTGCCCGAGTTGAACTCCCTGGACCGTCATCCCAAATGGAAAGAGGGAGACTACCGTACCTCGCGCGCAGAGTTTGACAGAATCGTGTCTCAAACAGGCATTTCACCGGAACGCTACACCGTCATTGAAGGGTACTACCAGGATACGCTGACGGCGGCACTGGCGCGGGAACTGGCCGCCAAGACCAGGGCCGGCGTGATTTATATCGATTGCGATCTCTATGCATCGACCCGCACCGTCCTGGAATTCGTCGTGCCCATCCTGCAGCAGGGGACGGTCTTGTGCTTCGATGATTATTACTGTTTTAATGGTCGGCCGGATCGCGGCGAACAGTTGGCGATCAAGGAGTTTTTGAGCTCCCATCAGGACATTGAGTTTGTCGAATACGCACACTTCGGGTGGCACGGCAAGAGCTTTCTGGTCCATCTTCGGAAGGACGAGCAGAGATAGCGCCATGGCTCACGGGCTGCTGTCAGCTGTCCAGGGTTGTTTCAAGCGCGTGCAGGATCGCGTGGCCCGGCGACGCCGGGACTATCCCGGCTGCCAGCTGGCCGAACTTCTCTCGCAGGCACGTGTGCTGGGCATTCCGTCCGGTCTGCGACTCGATATCGGTGGAGGGGGAGGGCAGAACCGCCGCATACTGGAAAACGGACCGGATCATGTCGTCGGGTTGGACCGGTTTGTCGGCGATCGCGTGGACCTGATCGGAGATGCGGATCATCTTCCCATTCAAAGCGGCGTCGCCAGCATCGCGGCGTTGGTCGAAGTCCTCGAGCATCTTACCGACCCGGCGGACGCCATGGCGGAGTGTTACCGGGTCCTGCAGCCGGGAGGGGTGGTCGTGATTACCACGCCACAGTACTGGCATGTGCACAAGCATCCCGGGGATTATTACCGATTTACCGACGACGGCCTTCGACTGCTGTGCCGGCGTGCGGGCTTCGAGGTCGTGGACTGCTGGTCACGAGGGGGTCCGATCCTGATTCTCTTTCATGTCATTCGCGTGAACCTCTCTGAGCGCTGGCGGCCGCTGTATGTGGTGCCGTTGTATTGGCTGGCGGAACGAATGGACCGGATGCTCTACGATCCGCGGCCCAGCGGCAGGCATTACGATGCCCTGGGGTGGAGCGTGCTGGCCAGGAAACCGCTGAATCGTACAGGGGCGGAGGTGTCATGAGCGGACCGGCGAGGCACGTGTTGATCACCGGCGGAGCCGGCTTCATCGGTTCGCATCTGGCCGACGCGCTGTTGGCCGACGGCGTGAAGGTACGTGTGCTTGATGCGCTGGTCCCGCAAGTCCATGGCTCCGGCCGGAAACGACCGTCCTATCTTCACCCCGAGGCCGAACTCATCGTAGGCGATGCAGGCGATCCGCCGGTCGTGACCCGGTGCCTGAAGAATGTGGACGCCGTCGTGCACTTTGCGGCCGCGGTGGGGGTGGGTCAATCCATGTACGAGATTGCCTCGTATGTCGCGTCCAACACGCAGGCGACCGCCAATCTCCTGCAGGTCCTGAGTCGGAAAAAGCACACGGTCAGGAAGCTGATCGTGGCCTCGTCGATGTCGATCTATGGGGAGGGCGCCTACCGATGCGCCCGTTGCGGTCCCCTCGCCTCGGCGGTCCGCGGGGATGCCCGCCTGACGGCCAAGCAGTGGGACATGGCGTGCCCATCGTGCGGCGCTCCGTCGGAGGCGGTTCCGACTCCCGAGACAAAGGCATTGGACCCGTCCTCGATCTATGCCATTACCAAGCGCGATCAGGAGGAGATGTGCCTGTGCGTGGGGCGCGCCTACGGGCTTCCCACCGTCGCCCTGAGGTTTTTCAACGTCTATGGAGAGCGGCAGGCCCTGTCGAATCCCTATACCGGCGTGGCGGCTATCTTTGCGGCGCGCCTCCTGAACGGTGAGCCGCCGCTGATTTACGAAGACGGCCGCCAGAGCCGGGACTTCGTGCATGTGAGCGATGTCGTGCAAGCCGTGGTGTTGGCAATTCGGAAGCCCGACGCGGACTATCAGGCGTTGAATGTCGGCACGGGCCGGGCGACGGCGGTGAACGATGTCGCGGTCGTGCTGGCCAAGAGCCTCGGGCGGGCGATTCAACCGAAGATTCTGAAGTCGTTCCGAGCCGGGGATGTCCGACACTGCGTGGCCGATATCGCGAAGATTACGGGCATGCTTGGGTACCGTCCGCACACCTCCTTCGAGGAGGGCATGGTGCGGTTGACCGCATGGCTCTGCAGCCAAAAGCCGAAGGACCGGACCGCGCGTGCCGCATCGCAACTGGCGGTTCGGGGGTTGGTGCGGTGAACCAACGCCGGGAACTCGTCGGCGTGGTGGTTTTGAATTGGAATCAGGAGCAGGATACGACCGAGTGTCTTGAATCGCTCCGACTGGTGCGCGACGTGCCGCTCCGGGTGATCCTCGTGGACAACGGATCGGCGCGTGACTCGGTCGACCGGTTGGAACGGCGGTTCCCGGAGGCGATCGTCATCCGTCTTGCCGAGAACAGCGGATTCGCGGGGGGAAACAATGTCGGCATCAAACGGGCGCTTGAAGAAGACGTGAGCCATATCCTGCTCCTGAACAACGATACCCTGGTGGACGCAGGATTCCTGACGCCGCTGCTTGAGGCCTTGCGCCGGGACGGGGCCGGCGTGGCGGGGCCCAAGATCTATCATCATCCGGACACGGACCGTCTGTGGTTTGCAGGAGGGATGATCGACTGGCGCACGGGTCGCCAGTGGCATCTGGGAGCGGGAGACCTTGACCGGGGCCAGTGGGATAGTCCGCGCACAGTGGATTACGTCACGGCCTGCTGTCTGCTGGCGCCCGCCTCGGTCTTTCGGGAGGTCGGCGTCCTCGACGAGCGGTATTTTATCTATTTCGAAGAGACGGACTGGAATCTTCGGGTCCGGCAACGAGGGTATGCCTGCCGGTATGAGCCGCAATCGCGCATATTTCACAAGGTCTCCCGGGCGATGCGAACAGGGTCGCCGACGTCGGATTACTACTATGCCAGAAACCGCCTGCTCCTGTTTCTCGATCATGCGCCGATGCGCTACCGTCCGTTCCTCCTTGTGCTCTACACGCTGCGCTCCCTTCGATTTGCATGGACCCAGCGCCGTCGCGGGTTGCACGACAACGCGCGAGCGGTAGCCCGGGGTGTGCTGGATTTCTATGCCGGCCGGTTTGGCCGATGCCCCCTCCAATTCAACCGTCCGCCAACCGCGCAATCGCGCAACCACACAGGGTGAGCGCCGAATGCGGCCGGCCTGCCGCATGGACGGGACGATCTGAATGAAGATTCCTGATGGTCGTGACAGGATTTCCACCCTCCCGCCGGGGACGCTGGCCGTTCTGGGCCTGGTGCTGGCCGCTGTCATCGTGCAATTCGGCATGCGGGTGGTGATGGTTGCCGGGAAGGGAGACATGCGGGATTTTGCCGCCGGGTACACGGCGGCCGTCGTGGCCCGGACCGGCGCCTCGTTTTACGATCCCCAGCCCGGCAAACCATGGTTCGACACGAACGTGAATGCCGATCTGATCGCGGCCGCCAGACAGGCGGGGACGCTGCATCAGCATCCCGGGTTCGAGCACGTGCACATTTTTTCCTATCCGCCAGCCATGATGTTCCTGTTCCTGCCATTTTCGGCCGTGTCGTTTCCGACTGCGAAATTGATCTGGCTCGTGCTCTCGCTCCTCATGGTCGGGTGGGCACTCTGGCTTCTCGCTCGATGGTTTCAATTCGAGCGTGTGACCGTCATCGGACTGCTCGTTGTGGCGGCGATCTTCCATCCGCTGCGGAATACCATTGACCTGGGGCAGGTCAACGCGCTGATGTTTCTGGGCATGACGGGCTTTTGGGTCTTGTACCGGCAGGGCCGGGAAACGGCCGCCGGGATCGTCCTTGGCGCAGCCACGGTGATCCGGTTCCACCCCGGTCTGCTCGTGCTCTACCTGCTGTGGAGGAGGCAGTTCCGCGTCGGCGGCGTGGCGCTTGCCGTCGTCTGCGCGGTGACGGCCGCCGCCGCGGGAGTATTCGGGCTTCGAGACTCGGCGATTTATTTTGAGCAGGTGGCGCCGAAGTTCACCGTCCCGCTGATTTCCGTGGAGAATCATTCGTTGGCCGGTTTTCTGGTGACGGTGGCGCATGCGTTGGGCTGGGTGCCTGCCGGGAACATCGTGGGTCCATCATGGCTGGCATGGGGTGCGGCGCTCGCCGTCATCGGCGCCACCCTGCTGATCCTGTCTCGGGGACGGCAGACGTCGGGATCCGGTCGCTTGAGCGACATCGAGCTGGCGCTGTTCTTTGTTGCGATTCCGCTGGTGACTCCAAACGCGGGCGTCAGTCATTTGTTGATGCTCTTGCCGTGCATCGGGATTCTTCTCGATCGCGTGGTCAGAGAGGCGCTGTCCCGTGAGGTTCGGTGGTCGGTGTTGACCGGCCTGGCGGTGATCCTTATCGGAGTGGTGGACGATTATTATGTCCACCCGCTTCTGGCTACCGGGCCGTTGATTTTTCTGGCCGAGATCAAGTTTTACGGGGTAGTCTTGCTGTATGCGGCACTGGCGGGCCGGATCATAGCCTTGGGGCGGAGCCCGTGAGGCTGTCCGCATGCATGCGGTGATGTGCGAACGCGGGAGCACGCCGCCATGAAGGCGGACCGTCATCTGATCAACCAGGAAGTCTTTGCCCGTCTTCCGGACTCCCGGCAGCCCGGGTCATGGGCCGTCATGACGACACGCGGCTGGCGTCATCGCATGCTGGCCGTGGCGATGGTGACGGTCCTCGTCCCGGCGGTGGTCGTCCGGACCGTGCCGGCCCTGACGGTGAGCCTCCTGCTGCTGGCTTCTCTCTGGGTGTGGGATGCGTACGTTCGACGCTGCCGGGAATGGAAGCGGTACGGGGCCGAGCTCGATCTGTTGAAGAAGCTGCTGGCGTCGGAATCGGTCGAGACATTTTATGTCTCGTCGCGTGACGAGCAGACCTTTGCGGAGCATATCAAGGGGCTGCCGGCATTCGGTGATCGCCCGGCCAGGCACGCCGACCCGGTTCATTTCCTGCGCCAGGTCTGGCTGCGGCGCCTGTTGGCACGGTTTTTCCCACGCGCGGAAGCGAGGATCCTCGACCTCGGCTGCCAGCACGGCCTGATGACGGGGCTGTTCGACCGGGCGGGATGGTCGTTCATCGGCGTGGACATCAACCCCGAGTCGTTACGCATTGTCCATGCCGCCCATCGGCGATGGCCGCTCGCCCGCGTGGACGCCGGCGCGCTGCCCTTTCCAAACGAATATTTCGATCTGATCAATTTTTCAGAAGTGATTGAGCATCTCTCGGATCCACGGGCGGCGCTTCGGGAGATCCGACGATGCCTGCGTCCCGGAGGCCTCCTGTTCCTGACCACCAACAATCGTCACGGGCTGTTGTGGAGCGACTGGATGAACCCGCTGAGCGTGATGGAGAAACTGATCGGGCTCGCATGGCCGGCCGTGCTCCCGCCGCCGGGGCTGGTGTGGAGCCATGAGACGCTCGGGCTGAGCTATTACCACACCAATTTCACGGCGGACGAAATTCAGGAGCTTCTCCGGAAGGCCGGCCTGGAGATCGCCTGGTGGCGGTCATACCACCATCTGGGTGAAGCTCATCACAGCTTCCTGAAGCTGTTTCCAAATTGGACGGAGCGTCGGGCTGCCGGCGTACTCCATGCGGTCGACCGCATCTGCAACAGGGTGCCGCTGTTGAACCGCCTGGGCATGTACTGGCTGATCGTCGGAAGGAAGCCGGCCGACGCGGCTTCGTCACGGTGACGCGCATGCGATTCGCCCTCATGACGGCCCATTATCAGCCCGCGACGGTTCCGTGCGGGGTCGGGGATTACACGCGGTGCCTGCGCGCCGCACTGGAGGCCTTGGGGCACGAATGCCTTGTCGTGACCTCGAAGCGCAGTCTGAGCCACGAGCCGGGAGTGTTTGCCATTGCGGATCGGTGGGGGGCGGTGGATTGCCTGCGCGCCTGGCGGCTCCTGCGGCATGAACGGCCGGACGCAGTCATTCTGCAATATACCCCGGAGTTGTACGGCTTCGGCGTGGCGATGAAACTGCTGCCGTGGCTGCTGCGATGCGCTCAACGCGGGACGGTGACCGTGACGACCTTTCATACCCTCGTCGGCGGGCGGTGGATCGCCAAGCCCAATGCCGTGTTGCTGGCGGCAGGCAGCCACGGTCTTATCAGTGTGCACGCGGAACTCAGCCACTTGTTCCGCCGACGCCTGCCGTGGTGGTCAGGCAAGTTGACCGAGATTCCCATCGGCGCCAACATTCCCCCCCCCGCCATTCCGAGGGAGGAATCCCGGCTTCGGCTGCGCCGGCGGTTCGGTCTGGGTTCGAAGGTCGTCGTGCTGGGCACCTTCGGGTTCGCGGCTCCCGGAAAGGGACTCAACGTTCTGCTGCAGGCCCTGCCCGACCTGGCGGCTGATCCCGTGGCGCACCTCGTCTGCATCGGAGCCGTGCGGGAGGAAGACCGCGCCTACCGGCGCGAACTGGAGAGCCTGGCCCGGCGGTTGGGCGTGGCGCATCGCATCCACTGGACCGGAGCGCTGCCTGCGCAGGAGACCGCGGATCTTCTGGCCGGTATCGATGTCTACGTGGTGCCCTATGACGACGGCGCCAGCCTGCGGCGAGGCACGCTGATGGCCGGCTTTCAATCCGGTGTGCCCATCGTGACGACCACGCCGCGCTTCGACGATCCCTGCTTGCGTCACGGAGAGACCCTTTTTCTGGTTCCGCCACAATCGCCGAAGGCGCTGGCAGAAGGCCTGCGCGACCTGCTGGCCGACGACCGCTTGCGGCAACGGCTGCGCGAGGGCGCGACGGCAGTCGCCCGCCGGTTCCACTGGGCGGACATTGCGAGGCGGCATGTCGAGCTGGCGCAGCGGCTCGGCCGCCAAGGGCGCGGGTGATGAGAAAGGAACGGCCGCTGTGCGGATTCTGGTCCTAAGCCCGACTTTTCTTCCGGTGGTGGGCGGAGCCGAACTCCTGCTGCTGGGACTGTGCCGGCGGCTGTCCGCGCGGCACGAGGTCCGGCTGCTCACGCCCTCACTGCCGGACAGTCTTGTGCGGGAGCAGGGAAGCGAGGAGTACGACAGCTTGGTCACCTTTCCCGTCGAACGCTATCACGACCGGGTCAGCTTCATGAAGATCCCCGGCCATCGCTGGACGGCGGGCGCAATCCCGCCCTTTTCGCTCTCGGCGGTGACGGCAGTCTGGCGGGCCGTCAAGGCGTTCAGGCCGCAGGTGCTGAACGTGCATTATCTGATGCCGACCGGTCTGGCCGGCCTGGTCGCGGAACGGTGGCTGGGAGTTCCGACCGTGGTCACGCTGAATGGCCGGGATGTGCCGGGTCCCGGCGTGCCCGCGCTCTGGCGGTGGTGGCAGCGGGCCCTGCTGGCCTGCGTATCCGATGCGACATTTATTTCGCGCTACTGCCGGGACGCGATCTGCGGGTCCGGCAGTGAGCAGGGGCACATCGTCTATGCGGGCGTGGACATGCCGTCGGGACAGGAGGATGCGGGCTCTCTCCGCCGGCGACTGGACATCCCGGAGGGCGAACCGGTTATTTTTTCGTTGCAACGGCTGGGCCGTGAAAAGCGGGTGGAGATGCTCCTCCGTGCGTTCCACCATTGCTACCGGCAGACCGGCACGGGCGTGCTGGTTCTGGGCGGCAAGGGGCCCGAGGAACCGGCCTTGCGCGCGCTGGTGGAGGAGCTCGGCATCGACAAGCAGGTGCGCCTGGCGGGCTATATCCCGCAGCAGGCCCTCGGCTCGTTCTACTCCGGCTGCGATCTGTTCGCGTTTCATTCGACGTTCGAGACGTTCGGGGTGGCGCTGGCACAGGCGATGGCCTATGGGAAACCGGTCGTGACGGTTCGGAACACGGCTCTGCCGGAAGTGGTGGGAGACGGCGGCTTGATCGCGGAGACGGGGGACTGGCGCGGGCTTGGCGGCGCCATGGCTCGTGTGATCACGGACCAGCCGTTAAGGACTCGATTGGGGCAGGCTGCCCGGCAGAGGGCGCAGGCGCTGTTTGATTGGGATCGGATCGTCGAACAGCACGAGGCGGTGCTGGCACAGGCGGCGGGGAAATCCGGTCATGCCGCTTAACGTGCTCTATCTGCATCACGTGGCACGGATTGGCGGCGCGGAGAACAGCCTCCAGCTCCTGCTGCATGCCCTCGACCGGGCGAGCGTGAGGCCGCTGTTTGCCGGCCCCGCGGAGGGCCCGTTTCCCGCCGCGCTGGCCAAGGAGGGGATCCCGGTCTTTGCAGTCCCGTTCGGACCGCTGAAGAACGTCCCCCAGGTGATCCGCTCCGTGATGCGGCTGCGCCGGATCATCCGTGAACAAAATGTTCAGCTCCTACACTCGAACGGGCCGCAAACAAACGTGTGTGCCGGACTGGCTGGATGGCTGGAAGGCATTCCCGCCGTCTGGCACGTCCGGAACCTTTTGTACGGGTCGATGCGCGATATCGACCGGCTTTGCGCCGGGTTGGCCGCCCGGATCGTGTGCAACTCGGAGGCGATTCGCGAACGGTTCCGCGGCAGTTCCGCGTGGGACAAGTCGGTGACGATTCTCAATGCCGTCGACCTCGACGCATTCAATCCGCAGGCGTCGGATGAGTCGTTCCGTCGCCAACTCGGCGTGCCGCCTGACGGCGTGGTGGTCGGCATGGTCGGGCGAATCGGCCTGGGCAAGGGGCATGTCCATTTCATCGACGCGGCGATCCGGCTTCTTCGTGACGGGGCGAAGGCGCAGTTCGTGATTGTAGGCGATGCGCAAATTCCAGAGGAATCCACGCGGCTGAAGCTGTTGCGGCGCCAAGTCAACGATGCGCAGGTGGAAGATCGCATCACGTTTCTTGGCTTTCGCCACGACATGCCCCGGGTCATGCGGGGGCTGGACATCCTCGTGCTGGCATCGGATGCGGAGCCCTGTGGAAGAGTCCTCTTTGAGGCGATGGCGTCGGGCAGGGCGGTTGTGGCGACGAATAGCGGCGGTACTCCGGAGATCGTTCGCGATGGATCCGAAGGACTCCTGGTGCCGCCGCGCGATCCCGGCGCGCTGGCATCGGCAATCCGGAAACTGGCGGAGGAGCCGGCGCTCCGTCAGCGTCTCGGCCGGGCCGGCGCGAACCGAGCCCGGCAGGAGTTTTCCGTCGCGCGGTATGTCGCGCGCATCCTGGACGTCTATGAAACAGCCGGATCCGGCCATCGCTGAGTCACGACAGGGTGAGACCGACGAATGGCATGGCTGTCATTTGTGCGGTTCGCGGGATGTCCATTTCCTGTGGCGTGCCACGGACAAAAAGTTCCGAGGGGCGGGTCGGTTCGCCTACCGGCGTTGCGCGGGGTGCGGGCTGGTGGCGCTCCATCCCGGCCTGAAGGAGGAGGACCTGGCGCCGTACTATCCCGACCATGTGACCGCGGTGCAGCCGCGCGACAATGTCCGGCAGCGGCTGAAGCGGATGGTAGCCGAGGACTGGTATGGATACGGAACGGATCGTCCCGCGGTGACCGGCTGGTTGCGCAAGGCGGCCACGTTCCCGCTGCGCCGAATGTTGTCACAACTGCCGCACAGGAGGCCGGGCGGGCGCGTACTGGATATCGGATGCGGCAGCGGCGGGTACCTGGCGTTCCTGGCCGACCTTGGCTGGGCCTGCGAAGGGATTGAGCAGGGGGCCAACAGCCGTCGTTACGCACAACAGGAATTGAGGTTGACGGTGCATTCCGATCTCCGGCAGCTGCAGCGTATTCCTGACGGGTGTTTTGACGTGGTGACCATGTGGCATGTGATCGAGCATCTCGCGGATCCCCTCCAAACCCTGGCAGCGGTGCATCGCGTGTTGAAGCCGGACGGGCTTCTGATGCTCCGTACGCCGAACGTGGAGAGTTGGGAAGCGCGCCTGTTCGGGCGGTGCTGGTATGGCGTGGATGCGCCCCGGCATTTGCATCTGTTTTCTCCACGGACGCTGGAGCGGTGCCTGTCACGAGCCGGATTCGTCACGACCGACGTCTACTACCAGTACCATCCGGTCGACTGCTCCCGCAGCTGCCTGTATGCCGTGGAAGACGCCGGATGGGGACGGATCAGCCGATTTCTTGCACGGTGGGTGTTTCTGTTTGAAGCCCTGCTCGCCGCGTGCGCGCCACTGCGGCGCGCATTGGGCCGGGGCGGCGCCGTGCATGTCAATGCGTCCAAGGTGCCGGCATGATTCGCGACGCCGGGCTGTGGGACTCAGGGGAACGCGTGCCGGCGGAATCCCATAACACCTTATACCTTGAGCTCCTGAGCGCGTATGAGGCCGCCAAGAATCTGATCGGGGAAGGAACCATACTCGATATCGGCTGCGGGGCGGGGTACGGATCGGATCGTCTGGCCGGGGCGGGCAGGCTGGTGATCGGCATCGATTACGAACCGGCGGTGGCGCGGGCCGCCGCCGGACAGTATCGGAGGTCCGGCCTGTCGTTCGCATGCATGGACGGCGCGCGACTGGCAATTCGGCGGCAGAGCGCGGATCTCATCTGTGCGTTTCAAGTGATCGAACATCTCAGCGACCAGGCCCTGTTTGTTCGTGATGTGGCCGCGACGCTCCGTCCCACCGGCATCGCCATTCTTTCGACGCCCAATGCCCTCGTGCACCGGGGCCCGCGCAACCCGTTCCATCTGCATGAATTCACGCCGGACGAGCTGCACGCCCTGCTGGCACGGCATTTCGCCCATGTCCGGCTGGCCGGGCAAACCCGTCCGGCGGAAATCTACTCGCTGGAGGCCGCGTGTCGTCGCGTCCGCGGATGGGATGTGCTCGGGATCAAACGACTGGTTCCCCGCCGGCTTGTCTCGAGCATCGTCTCGGCCGTCGCCCGGTGGAACGGGTTGACGCCTCCTCAGCAAATGCCCTTGAGCCGGTTTGCGATCTCGGCCGACACCGCGCATGCCTACAGTCTCTTCGCCCTGTGCAGCCATGCGCCATTTGATACCGAACGTGTCTCGGTCGTGGGCATCTGATTCAATGCAACCTGATCTCTCAGTCGTGGTCGTCAGTTGGAACACGAGCCGGCGGCTCGAGCGCTGCCTGGCGGCGCTCGGGCCGGCGGCCCGGCAGGCCTCGGTTGAGATCATCGTGGTGGACAATGGATCGACCGACGGCTCGCAAGCCATGGTCGCCGAGCGGTTTCCCCATGTCCGCCTGGTTCAAAACCGGGACAACCAGGGCTACGGACGGGCCGCCAACGTCGGCGTCAGGGAGGGACGCGGCCGCTACGCCCTCATTCTCAACAGCGATTGCGAGCCGGCTCCCGGCGCGCTGGCGGCGATGGCCGAGCGGCTCGATCGCGATCCCGCGGTCGGCGGCGTCTTCTGTAAGTTGCTGAATCCCGACGGCTCGCTGCAGCCGTCGGTGCATGGACGATTCCCTTCTCCGTGGTCGACCCTGGGCGACCTGGTCGGCCTGTCGTCGCTGCGCCACGCGGTCTATCGCCGTCCCCGGCTCCATCGGTGGTTGCTGCGCGGGACGCTGCGCCTGCACGAGTTTGAACGGGACGTGGAGTGGGGAGGAGGGGCCTGCCTGCTCGTGCGCCGGAGCGCCTTCGATGCCGTCGGCGGATTCGACGAGCGGTTCTTCATGTACTACGAGGACCTGGATCTCTGCCACCGGCTCCGGGACGCGGGGCATCGGCTTCTGTACACGCCGGCCGCAACCGCCGTCCATCATTGGGGGGAAAGCACGGCACAGGCGCCGGAACGTATGCTGGTGGAATCCTGCCGGAGCCGGACACAGTACTTCGAGACATATTTCCCCGGGTGGGGCGGGGAATTATCCCGTTGGTCGGCGCAGGCGGAACTGCGGTTGCGAACCGTCCTCCTGGCAGGCGCGGCCCTGATCTGGCCGGGCCGTCGGGATCGCATGGGGAAGCAGGCCGAGGCGAGTCGGACGTGTGTGCGCCAGCTTCAGGAGCAGACGTCCGCCGAGGCTCCGGCGGCCGGGATGCTGTCGTTCCGTTCGCTGGCAGTTGGGTGTCTGCTCGTCGTCGGGTTCAGCCTGTTTCGCTACCTGCACGACATCGCCCAGATCGTGTTGGAATCGCCGTTCATTGATTTCGCGCACTACTACACCTATGCCTACCTGGTGGGGCAGGGGTTGAACCCGTTCGATCCACAGGCGGTCGCGATGGTGGACGATGTCCTGAAGATCAGGCGCGCCGGCGCGGCGGCCAACTATCCGCCGTTGTTTTATCTGTTGATGCAGCCATGGACCTGGATGCCGTTTCCTGTCGCGGCGCATGTGTGGACCCTCGTCGGCCAGGTGAGCCTGTTCGCGGCGGTCGGCCTGTGTCTTTCGCGCTGGACCACGCCCAATCCACTCCAGTTGACGGCGGCCCTGTTCGTAGCCCTCAATTACCAGCCGGCACTGGAGAACGCGGCGCTTGGGCAGGCCAATGCCCTGCTGCTCCTGCTTGTCACGCTGGCCTGGTGGGGGCTTCGGAGCGGACATCATTGGCTGACGGCGTGCCTGATCGGGATCGCGCCCCATATCAAGATCCAGTACGGGTTGCTCATCCTATTGTTGTGGGTCATGGGGCATCGCGCGGTGTGCGCCCGCGCGGCCATCGTGGCCGGTTCGGGAGTGGTCATCGGGACGCTGGCGCTGGGGGAGGCGCACTATCTCGACTACCTCCGGTACCTTGCCGCGATGCCGGACTATCTGGTGTCGTGGACCGCGAATCTGTCCTTGCGAGGGACGCTGAATCGGCTGCTGCTCCCGCTGGAACACGGCCGCGCCGTTGCGGACGCGGCGATGCTGGCCGCGAGCCTGGCCATCCTCGTCGTAGTGGCCCGCGCGATTCCGCGTTCGATTCCACCGGACTCGCAGAAGGTGGATTGGGCCTGGAGCGCGGGGCTGTGCGCGATGTTGCTGGTGTCCCCGCTGACGGAAGAGCACCATCTGGTGGTATTGCTCTTCCCCTTGTTGCGCCTGCTGTGCGCCGATGTGCCTCTGCGGGCGGGGGAAATCCCGCTCGCGCTGAGCGCCGTGATCCTGGTGGGGAGCCGGTACTCACTGGAGCGATTCCCGATGTTGCACGAAGGACCGCTCTCGCTCTTGACCGCGGGGAAATTGCTGGGCGTCGTCGCGCTCTTGTGGCTGCTGGTGCGCCGGTTGCAGGCTCGGGAGCCGTGATGAACCAACCGCACGATGTCGAGCGTCCTCCCGATGTTGCGATCGTCATCCCGGCGTGGAACGAGCGGGACAATCTGGAGCTCCTGCTGCCGGCGCTGCAGGGCCAATTGGAGAGTCTGGACCTCCGGAATGAAATCGTCGTGGTCGACGCGGGATCGCACGACGGCACCCGCGAGGCGGCTGAGCGGTGGGGCGCCCGCGTGGTCCTGCAACGCAAGCCGGGCTATGGCGGCGCGCTGCTGGAGGGCCTGGCGTCCACCACGGCGCCCTATGTGGTCACGATGGACGCGGATTTATCGCACCGGCCGGTGTTTATCGAGGAATTCTGGAAGCGGCGCCAAGAGGCGGATCTGCTGATCGCGTCGCGCTACGTGCCCGGCGGCAAGGCCGACATGAGCCTGCTGCGGCGGTTTCTGAGCCTTGTCTTGAACCGGACCTACAGCCGTGTGCTGTCGCTGCCGGTGGGCGACCTGTCGAGCGGGTTTCGCATGTACCGCCGGGACCTGTTGGGGGGGCTGGCGGTCAGGGCGCGCGATTTCGATGTACTGGAGGAAATCCTGATCCGCGTGCACGCGGACGGGCGGCGCATCCTCGAAGTGCCCTTCCATTATATGGCGCGGGGCGCGGGGCGGTCGCATGCCAAGCTGATCAAGTTCGGATGGGCCCTCTTCAAGACGCTGGTCCGTTTGTGGCGGCTGCGCAACTCACTGGAATCCGCGGACTATGACTATCGCGCCTACGGCAGCCCGATCTGGCTCCAGCGCTACTGGCACCGGACGAGGCACCGGATGGTGCTGGAATTTGTCCGCGGACAGCAGCGCGTGCTGGACGTCGGCTGCGGTTCGAGCCGCATCATTCTGGATCTGCCGGATGCGGTCGGATACGACATTCAGCAGCACAAGCTCCGCTGGCTGGTGCCGAGGCACCGGCGGGTGGTCCGCGGCACCTGTCTCGTCCTGCCGTTTCGAAGCGGCAGCATGGATGCGGTGATCAATTCGCGTGTCATCGAGCAGGTCCCGGACGGTCCGGCCCTCCTGAGCGAAACGAAGCGTGTCCTCAAGCCGGGCGGCCTGCTTGTGCTGGGGACGCCGGATTACGGGCGGTGGCTCTATGGGGTGCTCGAATGGATCTACGGGAAGATCCTGCCCGGCGCCTACGCGCAGGAACACGTCACGCAGTTCACCCGCGCGTCGCTGCTGGCGAAGCTTCGTGAGGCTGGCTTCGACGTGCTGGGGTACAAGTATGTCGGGTTCTGCGAACTGATCGTGCAGGCAAAAAAACCGGACGGCTGAATAATATGCGGCTTGGAATCGATGGGCGGGAGCTGTCGGTTGGAGTAAGAACCGGTATCGGGCGCTATCTGGACGCCGTGGTTCACGGAGCCCAGCAGCAGAGGGTCGAGTGCCTGGTCTACTCCGACTGCGGCCTGCCCGAACTGGTCGGGCGCCATGGCATCTCCGTACGGATCATTCCCCGGAGGCCCACCCTGTGGTGGGACCAGGTCAGTCTGCCGCGCCAACTGGCCGAAGACAGGATTTCCGTCTTTCTCTCCCCCTATTATAAGTGTCCGCTGCGGTCGCCCTGTCCGGTCGTGCTGACGATTCACGATCTCCTGTTCATTGAATATCTCGGCAGGCGTCGCCCGCTCTATGACCGGGCGATGACGTGGCTGGCCGGCCTCTATGCAGGACGGGCCGCCGCAATCATCACCGATTCGGAGCATGCCAGGCGGACGATCCTGTCACGGTTGGGCCTCAGCCCGGAGCGCGTGACGGCGATTCCGCTGTCGGTGGCGCCTGAGTTTCGCCCCGTCCCGTTCACCGAAGAGTTGTCGCGACGCTACGGCGTACGCCGGCCCTATGTGCTGTCCGTCGGGAATTTCCTGCCGCACAAGAATCTTGCCCGGCTCGTCCAGGCCTTTACCCTGCTGCCCGGCCACCTCAGGCGGGATTGCTCCCTCGTATTGGCCGGGGATGACGCCGGCAAACGCGACGTGATTTTGCGCGAAGCGCGTCGTCTCGGGATTGAGAAACACATCGTCATGACGGGCCTGGTGGCCGATGCCGATCTGCCGGCCCTCTACGCGGGCTGCGACGCGTTTGTAATGCCGTCTCTGGATGAGGGCTTCGGCCTGCCCGCTTTGGAGGCGATGGCCTGCGGAGCGCCGGTGATCGCTTCCAACCGGGCCTCGCTGCCGGAAGTGGTCGGCAAGGCGGGCCTGCTGGTCGATCCCTACGATACGGCCGCGATCGGATCGGCGATCGCATCCGTGCTGTCCGATCGGGCGCTGCGGGAGGACCTGCGCCGCAGGTCGCTGGAGCGCGCTGAAGTCTTTCGCGGTGACGGTGCGGTGCAGCGCGTGCTGGCGATTGTGCGGGCCGTCTCACGGGCGGAAATCGGCTAGTTCAGGCGGTGGATTGAGGCGGGGGACATGCGAATGCCCGAAAAAGCGGGCGGCAACCGTGCGATGTACGAGGAGGCCATGATGGCCGAGACCTGTCCCTGCGGCAGCCGTGAATGGGAAAACGCCGCGGTCCAACAGATGCGACGCTGTCGGGGGTGCGGGTTGCTGGCGCCGGTCCATCGGCCGGACGGGCGTGATCTCACGGAATGGTATGAAAAGGAATACTGGAAGCACTATCACGAGGAGCAGATGGGAACGGGCCGGGATAATCTCTACCGGCACGCGCTGGCCTGGCTGAACCGCTGGTTGCCAGGACGGGTGACGGTGCTGGATATCGGATGCGGAGGCGGGAGGTTTCTCTCTTTCTGCCAGGCGAAGGGGTGGAAGGCGATCGGCGTCGAGCCGTCGCAGGAGGCCGCCGTCTACACCCGACGGCGCGGGCTGGACGTCCACAGCCAGACCTGGCCGGTCCTGGACATCGCGGATGAGTCCGTCGAGGTTGTCACCTTCATCAATGTGCTGGACCATCTGCCCGATCCCTTCGGGGCCCTGCGGGAGGCCGCGCGCGTGCTCAAGCCGGGGGGCCTGCTCTATATCCGTGTTGTCAACGCACCGCTCCACGCATGGGTGAAGCGGTCGCTCGCCTCTGTGGGGTTGGATCAGGTGGCGGTCCTGCACCTCTATGGATTCGGACGGCGGAGCCTGTCCCGTTTGCTTCCCCGATTCGGGTTCATGCCGATTGCGGTGCGGGCGGCGCCGCCCGCGAAGGGGCATCCGTACGACACGGATTCGACGCTCCTCGACTGGGGCTACGGCTTGCTCAAGCAGGCGGACCGGTCGTGGTATT
>DASWIN010000144.1:0-8083 GCA_036397655.1 Nitrospiraceae bacterium
GCTCGCCCGTCGCGCACTGGCCCGACTCCGAGAACTAGACCCCCAAAGCGTGCCGGCAGCCGAACGCTTTTTGACTGATCCGCCACCGCGGCCGGCGAAAGCCTACTAACCCTCGACGGAAACCGTCAGGGTTAAGGGGTCACCCGACGCGAATATGAAATCGGATCAGTTCAATCCGTGCCATACCCAGACGTATTTGATACCGGAACTCTGCGTAAATAAACGACTTCCAACTGCCTCGTTGACAGCGCGTCCTACCGGAGAAGGTTGATGCCACACCAGTGACGCCCGATGACCCAGGGAGATGGGCCATAGGACGTCCAGTGTCGCCGGTTCGAAAGGAGGCATCCCCGACCTTTACGGGCGGTCACTTATCCCAGTGTTTCAGGCCGTCTGCTAGTATCCATAGGGACACGACCAACAGGACAAGATCCTTCAAAAGGAATTGCCCGGGCAGAACCGAAATGATCGGAAATCCGCCCGCGTCAGCCTCACTAACCCCTGGCGTCGAGAGGAAGAAACTGAGGGTAATCAGAAAGGTGCCAGCTGCCATCGCACCGCCCAGAGCACCGAGTCTGGCGGAGAAGAAACGCGCCGCAATCAGCAGACCAGTCGCGACTTCAATCGTCCCGATCAAGGCCGAAACACCGGCAACGCTCAGCACCGAGTTTAACCAACTCACGAGCGGCGAGTTCGATACAAGGCCCTGGATAGCATTGGCTTCGTAGGTCGTGAACTTCAGGAACCCGAACCACAGCATGACGATGACCATGCTGATCCGTACCAGGGCAGGTATGACGGTCTCAAACCGGGCCCCGATTTCGGCGAGCGGCGAGCGCGACGCGGGCATCGTAAGGGAGGTGTTGGCCATGGGCGTGTTTCCTAGCTGTGGTACCGAAGGATCGGCCGATAACGTGCCGTTCCCGGGGTTGGCAGCCAAATTAAGGATTTCACCTCCTCACGGAAAATGCGTTCTTCGCACCGTTTCAATAGCTATTGCGCATGGTCGGCTGTCTGGTGCAGGCCTTCCGGGCTTCAGCGACAGATGCCAGGACTGATGACGACGTCCGACCGCAAACGGCCAGGCCAAAGGCGTTCGAGTCTTCCCGGACTCGAACCTGCGAGGTCAATCGGGACCACGAGGGTTTACGAATCACGCGTCTTGAAAGTAGCAAGTCTGATCCGCGTTTGGTCTATCCGGCGCAGCAGGACAGCTTGGTCACATCCTTCTCGAAGGTCTGCGCGGCCAGTTTGAGGCCTTCCACCGTGGTCAAGTATGGGAAGATCGTCTCACCCAGGTCGGCAACGGTTAGGCCGTGCTTGATCGCGAGCGCCGCCGTCTGGATGCTGTCTGCCCCTTCCGGGGCGAGCATATGAGCGCCGAGCAGTCGGCCGTCTTGACCCGCGACAAGCTTGATCAGGCCGCGTGTGTCGCGGGCGGCCAGAGCGCGAGGGACGTAGTCCAACGGTAAAGTCGTGGTGCGGACCCGGAGGCCCTGTTCCCGCGCCTCGCGCTCCGTCAAACCCACGCTTGCCACCTGCGGGTCCGTGAAGACCACGGAGGGCATGGTCGTGGCGTCGTAACGTCGGGCGTCGCCATTCAGGGCGTTCTCGGCCGCAATCTTCGCGCCATAAGCCGCCATGTAGACGTACTGGTCCCGTCCGGTCACGTCGCCGGCCGCATAAACCCCCGCTTTCGAGGTCTTCATCATGTCATTGACGACGATCCCACCATTGTCCAGAACCTCGATCCCCGCTTCCTCAAGGCCAAGACCGTCGGTGTTCGGCTGCCGGCCTGTTGCTATCAGCACTTCCTCGGCGTCCAGTCGAACCTCACCTCCGGCCTCAGTGGCGGTGAGTGAGATGCCGTTCTCGCCACGATCGATTGCCTTGTACGAAAGTCCTTCATGCACCGAGATCCCTTCGTCCCGGAAATAACCGACCAGGGCTTCGTTGATCTCTGGCTCGACCTTGGGCAAGATACGGCTGCGACAGACGATGGTGACCTTGACGCCCGTGCGAGCGAACATCTGTGCAAGCTCGCAGCCGATGTAACCGCCGCCAATCACCAGCAATGACTTTGGCAGGCGCTCCAACTCCATTGCCGTGGTGCTGGTGAGATACGAGACTCGCTCAATGCCGGGCATAGCCGGGACCGCAGGTCGCGCCCCGGTCGTGATGATCACCTTTTCCGTCTGGACCACGCTGCCGTTGACGGCCACCCCGCCCTCAGCGAGGCGCGCCGGGCCTTTGAGGTAGGCAATGGTGTTATAGGCCGGCAGAAGATCGAAGTATTTGGCCTGTCGCAGCGACGAGACCAACTCGTCCTTCTGTTCGATCACGGACCGCCAGTCCGTGACTTTCGCCCGACCGTGAATCCCGGCGAACCGCGATGCCGTCTCGGCTTGGTGCAAGGCCTCAGTCGCGCGGATGAGTGTCTTGGAAGGGACGCAGCCCACGTTGACGCAAGTTCCACCGATGGTGCCATGGCCGATCAGCGCAACCTGAGCGCCGAGCTCAGCTGCTCTGATCGCCGCCGAAAACCCGGCCGAGCCATCGCCAATCACGGCCAGGTCGTAACGATCGTTCGTCCTCTTGTCGCCGGATCCGCAACAATCTCGCTTCGACTCAGTCATGAGGATTGCTCGAACTTCTGCACGTCTGTGGAACGCGCACCTGCACCAGCGTTTCGTCGCCAGCGATAAAAACCGTAGGCCGTTATCGCGAGGAAGAAAGCCAACGCCGGAAAGAGGACGTAATCGAGCCAACCGAGCCAGGCCGAAAGGCCCACGGCTCCGAGCAACACGACCAACAGCGGCGTGAAGCAGCAGATTGCTGCGACCACCGATCCAACGATCCCGGTCCGCAGGATCGTGCGATCTTTCATGTCAGCCACCTTGGTCTATAACCCTGGACGGAAACCCAACACTCCCGGTTGCTTCGATCAGGGCCGCGACATCTGCCTCAGTATCCTCGAAGGTGACCAAGGCGGTCTTGGTTTCGTAGGAGACCTCGACCTCTCTGACCCCTGACACCTTGGCGAGCACCTGCTTTACGATGTAGGGGCAGCTGGCGCAGAACAGGTTGTCCACCGCGAGGGTCACGGTCTGCTCGTCCGCCCACGAAGGGCTGCCGGTCATTAGCACGGCCGCCAGGCCGGCAACCCCGAGGAATTGTCTCATTGTCATCATTCTCCGGACTCAAGCATCCAGCAACAGCGGTACGTAGTAAGGGAACGCCACCGCTGCGGCGACCCAAACGGTTGCCACCCAGAGGGCGATCTTCACGGTTCGACCCCGGCGCGGTCCCGTGCAGGGCTCATCCCTGGCGCAGACCACCTTCGGTTTGCGATAGACGAGATAGTATCCGTAGCCGAGGAAAGCGAGCGTGAGGACGATGAAGATCGGCTGGTACGGGGCGAGGGCCGCAAGGTTGCCGATCCACGCACCGCTTACGCCCACGCTGAACAGCACCAAGGGCACGACGCAGCAGGACGAAGCCGCAATCGCTCCCAATAAGCCGCCTGCAGCCGCAATCCCTTGATTCCGCTCCCCAGTACCGGCACCTGTGGTGACCGGTGCTCGTGCTGTTTCTGCCGCGCCGCGCATATTTTCCTCACGTCCGCTCATGCCGAGTCTGCCACCTTCATTGCGTTCTCGTGTTAATATGCGACCTGTAGCTACTACAGCTTCAAGGGAATTCTGATGAAACCGATTACAATCGGCGGGCTGTCGAAACGCACCGGCGTGAACATCGAGACGATCCGTTATTACGAGCGAATCGGCGTACTGCCGGGAGCGCCGCGCACGAGCGGCGGCCACCGCCTCTATGATGAGGACCACCTAAAGCGGCTCACTTTTGTTCGACGCAGCCGAGAACTAGGGTTTCCGCTGGAGGAAGTCCGCGGTCTGTTGCGGATGGTCGACGGAGATGGCTACAGCTGTGACGAGGTGAAGGCTCTGACCCTCGATCACCTCGCGGACATCCGCCGGAAGATCGCCGATCTCAAAAAACTGGAGAAGGTCCTCAAAGACATGGCCGCACAATGCGAGGGCGGAAGTGTCCCTGATTGCCCCATCGTCGACGCTCTTTTCGAGATGAGGTCTTGAAAGGCAGCCTGGTTGGATCGACAAATTAGGGATCAACGAAGAAGGCGATGACCGTAAGCCGCCATTCTTCGGGGCTACGCTGCATTCGTGGCCCCATCACTCCGCGTGTTTGACGCTAGCGAGAACCCGCAAGTAGGCTTCGGGCAGACCGTGTGCCCGCGCGCCCTCGCGAAGCAAGGTGAGGTAACGCAGGGAGGGCTTGCCGTCGTGCTTCTTGCCATCCGCGATATAGGTGACGATACGCAGACTATGGCCATCTATGTCCTCGGCATCGGCCCACAGGTGCCGATACCGCGGTCCCGGAACGCCTTCCGTCCAATCCAGATGAAGCAGATCGGACCGCGTGATTTTGTAAAGCACGCCCCATACTTCGGCATCGGGATCGGGAGATATGTTGGCCGGCGCGGCTTTGCCCCTGGGCCGCCCTTCCAGGTTGAAGCGCAACCGGTATCCCTTGACCCGTCCTGGACGCCACTCGATCGGTCGCATCCCGCGCCGTTCGCGGAAGGCGCTGTCGTGCATGTTCGCCCCGAAGGCAAAATACCAGACCTGGTCCTCAGGCCGACCGGTCAGACGAATGCCGTGCCAGCGATAATAGAGGCCCGACAGCACCCAGGACTTGCTGATCGCTAAGCGCAACATTCCGACCGTGCGGCGGAGTTTGATCATGCGTCAGCACGCGCAGCTGACAGGCCGCGCAGACGCCGGACGGTGAGGTATTGGAGCAGTGCCGCTCCCAGGCTCACCACAAATACCCCGGGAAGGGACGCGGCCTCGACGATCGCTGCACCCGCGACCGGCAGCAGCGCCGCCGGCGCGACCAGGGCGTTGAAATAGCCGCTATAAGCCGGTCTCCGGTCGTCGGGAGAGATCTCCATCAGGTAGCCCAGCATGGCGATGGTGATGCCGTTGCCGAGCGCGCCGAGGACCAAGAAGATGACGGCGAACCCCGCCAGTGTCGGAACGGGCCACGTGGCGTCAACCCAGCTCCAAGCCAGGGTCAGCAAAGGCGGCACGGTTCGCAGCACGGCCACGCCTTCCAAGAGGCTGCGCTTGCCGTGATGATCCCCCCACCAGCCCCACAGGGCGTTGGACACGAGTGCGCCCGCGGTCTGCGCCCCGAGCAGGAACGCCACGTCCGCGTTCGTCGCCCGGAGCGCCGTCGCCTGCAGGATGTAGAACGGCAAGGCCATCATCACCGCCCCGCCAAGCCATTGTGAATAGACGAAAAGGCGAAAATGGCGGTCGACGCGGAACACCTCGGCGCCGTCGCGCACGAAGGCGCGGAAACCACGGGACTCGTTGCGAAACGGCGGGGCGGCCGGCTCGCCGGAGGAGACGAACGAAACCGAGGATGCGTAAAGCAGAACCGCCCCAAGGAAAACGATGGCTCCATAGCCGCTCGGGAAAGGCATAGTGCTGAGCAACCGGTGCGCAACCACTGCCACGCCGAGCGTGACTAGGCCGCCGCCGAAGAACCGAATCGCCAGGAGGCGGCTGCGTTTTGCGGACGGGACGGCGCGGCCGACGATGTCGTTATATGGCACAGCCACGATCCCGCTGACGAAGGCATAGGCGACCCACAAGCCGAAGAACAGCGCGATCACGAGACCTTTCGGCAAGTCCTCCGCCAGCGCCAACACGCCGGCCAGAGCGGCCAGGCAGGTCGCCCGGCCGAAGGCGCCGATCATATAAAAGGGTAAGCGCCGCGTGGAGCGTTGCGCGAAGTAGGCCACGAACAGCTGTGGGGACAGCCAGCCGTAGCGCAGAATGGCGCTCGCGGCCCCGACCGCGAAGGCGCTTCCTGTCAGTCCATGGACCAATGCGGCGATGATCGTGCTGGAATCGACGGCGGCCGCGCCGCCCTGGAAGAAGATCCCCGCGGCCGATATGCGCCAGAACCGTCGTCGTACGTCAGAATCTTCCAACGGTGTTTCCTTTGGCCAGGTGCACCTCATCGAGGGCGATGCCGCTGCGCCACAAGGCGAACGCCCCGATCGAGGCAACCGTCAGCAAGCTCGAGACATTGACCAGCAGCACCATGGCCAAGGCCTGCTCGTCAGGGACGCCCAGCAGGTCGAGCGCAAAGATCGCGCCGATCAAGAATCCGCCGGGAATGCGCGCCAGGCGACTGAGGATGATGAGAAAGCCGAGAAAGACCACCAGGAAGAGGTAGTCCAAGGGAGGCAAGACAAGCCCGAAGGCAAGACCCGCCCAAAGGAAATGCGTGATCGCGATCAGTTTGATCACGATGCTGGCCAACACGATGCCTGCGCCACGCCAGGCCTCGCGCGGCCATACGATGCCCTCGGCAAAGGATCGCATGGCAGCCTTGACCGCGCCGGAAAATCGTTCCGGCAGGCGCTCGGCCATTCGCGTGATCCATCCGTCGGGCACCTTCACCCACCGCTTGTAGCGCGCAAGCGCGACCAGAAGGCATGCGAACAACGCAAAGCTGCCGACACCGCCGACGATCAGTCCCAGGCGAATGTCGCCGTCCGGATCGGGAAACGCGGCAGAGAACACGACAACCGCCACGAAGCCTGTGAAGATCAGGCCGTCGACAAGCCGATCGATGGCGGCGGTTGCCAGCACCGCGCCCATCTTGAGAGCTTCCAATCGCGCCACCAGCCAGGATCGGACGATGGGGCTAAGACCCAAGGGGACCAGGAGGTTGGCGAAATAGCCGGCCATGATCGCGCCAAAGAGCCGAAGCGTGCCAACCGGCCGGATCGCGTATAGCAACTGCCGCCACTTCCACGCGCGCACGAGCTGCTCGAGAGCGATCGCCAGCGGCACCATGAGCACGTAAGCGGCATTGGCTTGATCAAGCACGTCATACATACGCTCGTATTCGACGCGCCAGAACACCCAAGCCAGGGCTGCCGCGCCGGCTATCGCGCCTGCGATCGACCACCAGCGCTGCCAACGAGGACGCTCGGCCATCTTGTTTACTCGTTAGTCCCCGGCTGCCACGTCTGAACGCGATTGTTGCCAAAGTCGGTCACGAACACCGTGCCGTCCGCGACGACGGCCACCGCCATCGGGTACTCGAACTCGCCTGGGCCGCGACCACGGCCGCCGAAGCTCGTGAGGAACGTGCCGTCGCGGGCGAATTTCTGGATCCGGTGATTGTAGAAATCGGCGACGAAGACGTTCCCGTCGGACCCAACGGCGATGCTGGTCACCGTCGCAAACCAGCCGTTGAACGGCCCGTGGACGTTCATCGCCAACGGCCCGCCCCATTTGTGGGAGAACGCCCCGTCCGGCGCGAACGCCTGGACCCGGTCGCCGTAGCCGTCGGCTACATAGAGCGTGCCGTCGGAGGCCAAGGCCACGTCGGTGGGATAATTGAACTGGCCTGCCCGGTTCCCGATCTCGCCTGCCGTGCCCCACTGGCGAAGGAACGTGCCGTCGGCGCGAAGGCGCTGAACGCGCTGGTTATAGAAGTCGGCGACGAAAAGATCGCCGTTTGATGCGACCGCTACCCCGCCCGGCGCGTTGAAGCGGCCGGGTCCGTCGCCGGGCCCGCCGATGAGTCGCCTCGACGATCCGTCGAAAGCAAAGACCTGAACGCGGTCGTTGAAGTACTCCGCGACATAGAGCTCGCCGCCGTGCACGGCGAGGTTCATGGGCCGACCCAGCTCGCCCGGGCCCGTGCCAGGCTGCCCGAACGCCCGCACGAAAGTGCCGTCACGATCGAACACCTGAATCCGGTCGTTGCGCGCATCGGCAACAAAGACCTCGTCGCCGGCGTCGGCGATCCCCGTCGGGTCATGGAACTGGCCCGGCGCCGCTCCCTTCTCGCCCCAAGCGGCAACGAACTGGTAGGCCGGTTCCTTGGCGAAGGGCACGAAGGCGAGCCATCCACTCGCAGCCAAAAGAGCTGACGCGAGCAGGATCCCGCCTGCGATCCTGAGAAGGCTCCTTCCCACCCCCGGCCCCCTCAGAAGTTGAATCGGAACCCGGCGCGG
>DASWIN010000145.1:0-15351 GCA_036397655.1 Nitrospiraceae bacterium
TGCCGATCAGGAAGGGTCGTGGGGCTCCCACAGGAAACGGCCTCTGCCGGGGTTAGTTAGCCCGCATTATTCATGACGGTTCGTCACGAAACCGCCGAGACGCCTGGCGAGACGGGCGCGCGGAGCCCCGAGAGGCCGAGGAGGTACATACCAAGCTTCGCTTGAACCGCTCGCTTCAATCACATGCGAGCGGAGAGGTATTTTGCCTCCAGTAGACCAATATTCCCTCCAGGCGTGTCGCAGCGGCGTATCAGCGGTTGCAGTAGAAGCGCTCATGGATAATGCGGGCTAGTCGGCGGACAGCTCGACGCCGGGCTCCGGCGCGGGCGATATCGGCTGTTCGACTTCTACGTCGGCCTTCTCGGCCTGCTGGATCAACTGCTCGGTGCCCCAATCGCGAATGGCCTCCAGCGTGAAGGCTTCATAGGTCGAGACGCCGTGACAGGCGGGACAATCCGGCATCGGGACCTTCCGCTTGAACACCTCGCCCAGGCACGACATGCAGACCATGAACTCCGGCTCGCCCGCTTCGCACTCAACCGGCCAGAAAGTGTTTCGTTCGGACATGACGCAGGTTCCTTTTCATGACATGAATGACCGGACTCCAGAATAGGCTCCCCGCCGGCGTAATTCAACTCTTGTTTTTCGTCTCCGACAATTTCAACAGCCGATCGATTTCCTCTTCGAACACGTCGGCCGGAAAGGCCCCGGGCAGGCCGATGGGTTTGTCCTTTCCTGCCCGCTCGGTCCGGAACAGGACGAAACCGGGCGTGCCGACAAACCCGATCCGGATCCCGTCTTCCTTGTCCTGCAGAATCGCCCGCCGGTACGGCGCGTCGCGCAGGCAGGCGGCGAACGCCGGCTGGTTCAACCCGAGCGTCCTGACATGGGCCTGCAGCCGGTCGATGTCGATGGGGCCGCCATAGAGCCGGTCGTGCATGTCCCAATAGCGCCCCTGGTCGCCGGCGCAGCGCGCCGCGATCGCCGCCGTCATGGCCGGGCCCTCGGGGTCGCGCGGGTAATCGCGGTACAGGAGGCGGACCTTGCCCGTCTCCACGTATCGTTTTTGGAGGCGCGGCCAGGTCTCGCGGAAAAATTTTCCGCAATAACCACAAGTAAAGTCGGAATACTCGATCAGCGTGACCGGCGCATCCGGATTGCCGCGCGTCCGTCCGTCGGGCTGCCAGAGACGGTCCGCCGACGCAGCCGTCTGATCGGCCTGATCGGCCTGATCGGATTGACCGACCGCCGACGGAAATTCCATCACCGACGTCTCGCGCCGCAAGAACAGGACGCTCGCGACGGCCACCACCCCGATCACCAGGACGGCGCCGATCGCGAACGGCAGCATGCGAGGGGAGTGCGGAGGCGTGTCCATGCCGGTCCTTGAGTGTGTGCGACGGGAGAGCGATCAGGAGGACTTGCGTTTCTTGCCCGTTCGTTCCAACAGGCCCATCATCAGGAGCGGCCAGACCACCGTGGCATCGCTGAGCACTTCGGCAAACCGGCCGCCTTCGTCCTCCGGCACGAACTTGCCCCAGGAGATGCCTTCCCGGTAGGTGCAGCCGCTGAGCCCGCCCCAATAGTCCGGCTCCGGGCAGATGCGCACGCAGTACTGGAAGCGCGGCGGCTTGACGTCCAACCCCAATCGCAGGTTGCCGATCTCCACGTAGGGCGCCACCTGCTGCGCCCAGTTGCGCGGCACGCCGCCGCCGATGGTGAAGATGCCCAGTTTCTTCGCGGAGAGCAGTTTGTCCGTGTAGCTGTTCAGGTCCAGGTACGGATTGAACGCCGGACGGTAGTTGTGCAGCGCGCGCATCACGCCGAGATCGCCCCCCTTGCCTTCGCTGCGGGCGCGGTCGAGATTCTGCTGCATCGACCAGGTCGCCACGTCGAGGCCCATCTCGGAGTCCGTGAAGGCCGGAATGTAGACCGGGACTTTCTTCTGGTACGCGCTCTTGAGGATGCCGACGCCCTCGAACTCGTCCACCAGCGTCTTGCCGACTTCGCGTGTCAGCAGTTCCGACGACATCGGCTGGTCCATATTGATCCGCTTCAGCGTCCGCCCGACGACGTGTTCCACGTAGTTCAGGTTGGCTTCCATCTCGAGCGTGTCGTACACGCGATTGTAGCCCTTCTGGAACAATTCCTCGTCGCTGACGTGGGGATCGTGGCGGTAATGCGTCTTGCCGACCGATTCGCTGAGCCCGTGCGCGATCAGGGCGCCGGTGGACACGATGACGTTCACCATCCCACGGTCGATCATCGTGGTGACGATCCGCCCCATCTTGGCGATCGTCATGGCGCCGGACAGCGTCATGACGACGGTGCAGTCCGGATCCTCGATCATCGCGCTGAGGACCTCGAAGGCTTCGCCCAGACGGCGTCCGCCGAACGCGGTCTTTCTCATCGCGCCGAGGAGATCGGAAAAGGTTTTAATGTTGTCGGGGTTGAGCGGCTCGAGGGCTTCCAGCCCGTCCTCGGCGCCGTCATGGAATTCACGTGGTTGCATCAGCCACCGAAGCTGGACAGGTCCAACGAATCGGTGCTTCATATATACACAAGCGGCAAAGACGCGTCAATCTGCCTTGGGCTGGCTTGGGCTGGCTTGGGCCGACTTGGGGCGAGCTTGGACCAGCGTGGGCCGACTTGGGATGGTTGAGGCGAAACAGGATTGTTCTGGAACGTCGATGATCGGAGGAGAATCGGTCGAGGTGAACGCGTCGCAAATATTCCGCACGCGTGGCTCGTCTTCTATTCGATTGACAAGAACAACCAACTCTTTGTTATTCTCTCACGTAGCGATCCACCCGCACAGATTGCTGGCATGAATCGGTTCAAGCGGATCCAAGGGGAATTGGCCATGGCTGAAATCGGATTACGCGAGGGCAGAGAGAGACTGAGGAACACGCCGTGGCGTTGAGTATCCAGCACCATCCCCCGGGCTTGACGGATGCAGAACCGCGGTCGCTGCAGCGACCGGGCGCCATTCTGCTGATCTCGTGTTACGAACTCGGCCACCAGCCGATCGGCCTCGCCCAGCCAATCGGGTTTCTTGAGCAGGCGGGTTATGTGCCCGCTGCGATGGACATCGCCGTCGAGATGTTCGATGCGGAGCGCGTCCGGCAGGCCCGGTTCGTCGGGATCTCCGTGCCGATGCACACCGCCCTGCGGCTCGGCGTCCGCGTGGCCGAGTTGATCCGCACGACCAATCCGACCTGCCACATCTGTTTCTACGGCCTCTATGCCTCGCTCAATACCGAGCATCTCCTTCAACACGTGGCCGACTCGGTCATCGGCGGAGAATACGAGATTCCACTCGTCAACCTCGTCCAGACGCTCGAGGCGGCGGGGACGCGCGGCGATCGGATCTCTGATCTCGAAGGCGTGAGCCGTCGCGAACAGATTGTCGGGCCTCTTCTAAAGCGTCCCCCGGTGCGCTTTCCGGTGCCCAGCCGCAACGGGTTGCCCGGACTGGACCAGTACGCGCGGCTTGAGCGCGACGGCGATCGGCACGTGGTCGGATACGTGGAGGCCAGCCGCGGGTGTTTGCACCACTGCCTCCATTGCCCCATCGTGCCGGTGTACGAAGGCCGGTTCTTCATTTTCCCTGAGGCGGCCGTCCTGGAAGACATTCGTGGTCAGGTCCGCGCCGGCGCAACCCACATCACGTTCGGCGATCCCGACTTCCTCAACGGCCCCGGCCACGCAGGCAGCATCGTCCGCGCCATGCACGCCGAATTCCCCCGCATCACCTTCGATTTCACGGCGAAGATCGAACACGTCCTGAAACAGCAGGCGCTGTTCCCTGAATGGGGCGCCCTTGGCTGCGTCTTCATGGTCTCCGCCGTGGAATCCTTCAGCGACACCGTGCTGGCGCATCTCGCGAAGGGACACGGGCGCGCCGACATCATCACCGCGCTCGAGATTGTCCGGACGGCTGGAATCACCTTGCGGCCGTCACTGGTCGCGTTCACGCCATGGACCACCCTCGAGGATTATCTCGAGATGTTCGACCTCATCGAATCCAACGACCTGATTGATGCGGTGGACCCGGTGCAGTACACGATCCGTCTCCTGATCCCGCCTGGGTCCGCGCTGCTCCATCCGACCGGGCTGTCTGAAGATGCGCCCTCTCCGATCCTGAAATTCTTGGGCCCGCTCGACCAGGCGGGATTCCAGTATCGCTGGACGCATCCCGACCTGCGCATGGACCAGCTTCATCAGAGAGTCAGTCTGGTGGTGGAGGAAGCGGCCCGGGCCGGCGAAGACCCGGCGGTCACGTTCGACCGCCTCCGGGGACTCGCCTACAGTATCGCCGGCCGTCAGCCGCTGGTCTCCGGCGTGCCACGTGCGCGCCTGCAGGATCGGACTCGGCCGCCCCGGCTCACCGAACCCTGGTTTTGCTGTGCGGAGCCGACGGAGAAACAATTCCAGCCGCTACGCACGGAACGCCAAGCCGGGGTGTAGAGAACTCATCGAGCAGGGAGGGAGCACCTATGAACCAGACGATACAAGGCACGCAGTTGAAGACACTCCTCGGATTGAAATTTCCGCCGGTCGCGATCGCGTTCCGGAACACCGCTCCGCCGAACGTGCCCCGGATCGACGCGGCCGCGCCGGCCGGATGCGGCTACTGGCGTCTCGCTGCGGAGGGAAAAGTCTTTTACACCGAGGCCCCGGATCATTACACCTGCCCTGTCGGCGCCCATACCCACGGCGTGGATCTGCCCGCCGGGACCGCGGAGGAACTGAACGCGATCGTGCAGACGATGGTGGGGCTGCAGTACATCAAGATAGAAGAGATTCCGATGATTCCCCGCCGTCAGGGCGGATTCGGCGTCGCAGTCTATGCGCCGCTGGCCGACGCGCCCTTCGAGCCCGACATCGTCCTGGTGCGCGGGACCGTCAAGCAGCTGATGCTGCTGGCCGAAGCGGCGCAGGCGGCCGGGGTCGCCGGCGGAGGCGCCACGATGGGGCGGCCCACTTGCTCCGTGATCCCGGAAGCGATCCAGTCAGGACGTGCCGCGACCAGCTTCGGCTGCATTGGCAACCGGGTCTACACCGGCCTCGGGGACGAGGAAGGCTACTATGCCATTCCCGGCGCGAAAGTCGCCGAAGTGGTGGGCAGGCTGGCGACGATCACCGAGGCGAATCGCCAGCTGGAGATTTTCCATCGAGATCGTGCAGGCGCACGCACATAGCGGGTCCTGGCGCCTCACATGCCACGGGTGCTCCTCCTCCTCCCTTCTACGACCTACCGGGCGGAAGGGTTTCTTGAGGCAGCTCAACGCCTGAAGCTTGCTGTGACGGCGGCCTCCGACCGGGTCGCCTTGATATCGGGACCTCCGCTCACCGATTTTCTGGCTCTCGACTTCAAAGACCCTGACGGCTCCGCCAGGACCGTGACGGCGTTTGCCCGGTCCCAGCCGATTGACGCCGTGATCGGGGTGGACGACACCACGACCATCGTCGCCGCCGCGATCTCGGCGGCGTTGGGCCTGCCGCACAACTCCGTCGCCTCGGCGGACGCGGCGCGCAATAAGCACCGCATGCGGGAACTCCTGCGCCGGCACGGCATCCCTGTGCCGCGCTTTGTCCGGCTTTCCCTGGACCAGGACCCCGTCGCTCTCGCCTCCTCGGTGACCTTCCCGTGCGTCGTCAAACCGCTCGTCCTCTCCTCAAGCTGCGGCGTGATCCGGGCGAACGATGCCGCGGAGTTCGTGGCCGCGTTCCGCCGCGTGGCGGCACTCCTGGAAAAATTGGGCGTGGCGCCTCGCGAGATCCTCGTGGAAGAGTTCGTGCCGGGGCGCGAAGTGGCGCTGGAGGGGCTCTTGACGAACGGGGAGCTGCTCGTGCTGGCTCTTTTCGATAAGCCGGACCCGCTGGAGGGACCGTTTTTCGAGGAAACGATCTATGTCACCCCGTCACGGCTCCCGACCGATACCCAGGCGGAAATCACGTCCTGCGCGGCCAGGGCCGCCAGCGCGCTCGGCCTGCGCGAAGGTCCGATGCATGGCGAGCTGCGGGTGAATGAGCGCGGCCCGTGGGTCATCGAGATCGCCGCACGCTCGATCGGCGGACGCTGCTCCCGCGCGCTGCGCTTCGGCGCCGACATCTCGTTGGAGGAGTTGATCCTGCGCCACGCCCTCCGGATGGACCTTCCCGTACTCGATCTTCAGCGCGAGCGGCGTGCGGCCGGAGTGATGATGCTCCCGATTCCCCGCGCCGGCATTTTGAGAGAAGTCCGTGGAGAGCAGGAAGCGCTGACGGTTCCGGGGATTGAGGAGTTGAACGTCACCGCTCGGCCGGGGGAGGAACTCGTGCCGCTTCCGGAGGGGACACGCTATCTCGGTTTTCTCATCGCCCGCGGCGAGACTCCCGACGCGGTCGAGGCCGCGCTTCGAAACGCGCATCGCCGCCTGGAGTTTGTGATCAGCGATACTGCCGCCGTGCAGACCGTGACGCCGCAAGGCCGGGCGATCCGTTTTTAGGAAGGCTTTTTCCGCACCTCGATCGCCATTTTCCTGGTCCACTCCTTCAGGCTCTTGCCTTGCGTCTCGACATCAGGCATGGCGGTCATGTCATGCACCCAGACTCCCGCGACTTCCTCTCCGTTGTCCTTGATGGTCTTCTGGATGCTGGCGATCTCTTTGTCGAACCGCTCAGAGGCTTGTTCCAGGATGCGCCGGATACTCCACTTCGACGTCGGATTGCCCTCCTCGTCGAGCGCACAGCCGTAGTGGACGAGATCCACCTTTCCGGTTTTGAGGGTCTTGGACAGCATGCGGTATGCCGTCCCTGAGTTGGTATGGATGAGGGCGGCTTTATGGAGGCGTTCTCCCTTCTGGGGATCGACCTCCATGGCGGTGAGATCTTCGACAACCCGGGCAGCCGTTTCGGGGGCGGCATCCACTTCTCCCATGAAAGCACCTCCTGTAATCGAATGACGTACCCGCAAGAGCCCGTGCACACATCGCCACGCTTATACGCGAGCACCTCACGACCAGCGAAAGCCTAGCACAGCACTCTTCCCATGGGCAAGGGCGCTCCGGGTCGTGCTTCAGCGCTCTTTCGCTCGTTGCCGAGCATCTTCTTGCCGTCCCCCGTCCGACGCAAACGGCGAAGACGCATGAATTTGGTTTGGGCCGGTGCGGGCGTGCGGAACAACTCTGCGCTGGCCTGGTGCGGGATGGGGAGGCCCTCTGCCGGCGAGCCGCTACTTCATCACTTTGGCGATCGCTTCCTTGAGCGCGCTCTTCGTGATCGGTTTGCTCACGACCAGGTTAATCGACGCGGGAGTCTCGTCCTGGCCCATCGCCTGCCCGTACCCCGTCAACAAGATCACGGGTATCTTGGGCGCCATCTGCTTGAGGGCGGCGGCCAACTGGAGACCGTTCATTTCCGGCATGCCCTGATCGGTGACGACCAGATCGAACTGGTCTGGCCGAAATTTCTGAAGTCCGTCGCGGCCGTTCACCGCCGTTTCCACCAGGTGGTGGTCGGACAGCAGGCACTCCGACGTGACCATCAGCGTCAACGGGTCGTCATCGACGACCAGCACCCGCAGCCGGCGGGATGTTGCCTGGGATTCCACGGCGAGTGTCGCCTCCCACTTCCGATCGCCATCGAGGGGAAATCCGATCGTGAACGTCGTCCCCTTCCCAAACTCGCTTTGAATATCAATCGTGCCCTTGTGGCGCTGAACGATACCATACACCATCGCCAGCCCCAATCCAGTGCCCCGCTCACCTTTCGTGCTGAAGAACGGCTCAAGGCACCGTTGGCGGACTTCCTCGGTCATCCCCGTGCCTGTATCGCTCACTTCCAGCACGACCCGGTCATCTTTCATCGAGGTTCTGAGGGTGATCGTCCCGCCTTCGGGCATGGCATCCACGGCGTTGAAAATAAGGTTCGTCAGAAGCTCCCGTATTTCCGATTCGTTGCCGGAGACGGAGGGGACTGTCTGCAACTCGGTCTTGACCCGAACGGTGAGGGCGCCGGCCAGGGCCTGGTCCTTCCATTTGGGCTGGGTAAAATTGATCGCCTGCTCCACCAGTTGATTGAGGTCGAACGGGCGGAACGTCTCCTCTTGATCCCTGGACCGGTAAAATTCACGAAGACGGCCGACGACGTTGGCGGCATCCTTCCCGGCCGTGTTGATGACTTGAAGGTATTTCATCACCTTTTCCTTGTCGTCGAGCTGCGCTATGTCTTCCAGCAGAATGGAGCTGAATCCCAGGATCGGAGACAGCGCATTGTTGAAGTCGTGCGCGACCCCGCTCGCCATCTGGCCGAGCGCGCGCAAACGCTCCTGCCGGACGACTTGTTTCTGCATATCCGCCAGCTCCGTCAGGGCCTCCCTGAGCTGCCGGTTGCTTTCCTGGAGGGAGGCCTCCGCCTGCTTGCGCTCGGCGGTTTCGTAGGCGTTCGAGAGGCCGATCGCTACCTGGTCGGCGAGTTGACGGGCCTGGAGCACGTCGTCGGATGAGACGTCGGGCTGTTTTCGATAGCCCAGGGCGATCAGGCCGGGCAGCCCCTGCGTCAGGAGGATCGGCAGGATGAGGCAGGACTTGATTCCCAGCGCGGTCAGCGGCTTGAGCGAGGGCGCCAGGCCGCCATCCAGCGTGAGGATGCGGTCGGGCTTTTCCTTCAGGAACCTGATCTCGGAGTCCGACAGCTGCGCCGCCTGCGCGCGAATCCCGCGCTCGGCCGTTCCGTCCCACACGTAGAGGGTCGCCGGATCCGCGTCCTTCGCGCTGCGGAGGGTGATGCTGACGCTGTCGCAGGGCAGCAACTCGCGCATGCGGGTGAGCACCGTGTTGACGATCTTGTCGACATCCAGCACCGACAAAATATCCCGATTGATTTCTGCCCTGGCCGCCAGGGCCTGGAACTGCCGGCCCAACTGGCTGGCCATGATATTGAAGGAGCCCGCCACTTCTTCGAATTCGTCCTTGCTGGACACCTCGACGCGGCTGGTGAAATCTTTCATCGCGATGCGGCGGGTGCCTTCCCGGATCTTCTCCAGCGGCACCAGGCTCTTCCGAATCTGGTTGAGGCTCAAGAGGATCACCACCGACAGGGACACGAGCATGACGAGGGTGAAATCCCTCTTGAAACCGACCAGCAATTTCAGCGCCGTTTCCTGGGACTCGCTCATGACGAGGGTAAATTGCGGCTGGACGAACGCGTATTGGAGCGGAAGGGACCAGAAGCTGGCCATGTGGGCCGTCTCCCCCTTCGTCCATTCAAAATTCCCGATGGGCGAGGTGGCTTGCCGGAGGGCCTGCCGGATCGGCGCCGGCGGCGGGCCGCCCCCGGTGCATCGGATCGGTCTGAACAACGAGTCGAAGACACAGACTTCCAACTCGGCGGGGAGGAATTCTTCATCGATGATCCTCCAGAAGTAGTCGCCGTTGACTTCTCCCACGAGCAGGCCGCCGCCCGGCTGTTCGTGGCCCAGAAGACGCGCCATGAACAGGCGGGCCATCCGGCCCGGTTCCTCCTGCACCTTGAGCACGGTTTTGCCGGACGCGAGGTGCGACCGCTCCTCCGTGAGGAAGGTCGGACGCGGGAGCGCCTGGCCGTGCAAGGCTGTCGCCTGCCCATCCTCCGCGAAGAGCGTCAGGCTCAGGAAGCGTTCCCGTGGAGCAAGTTCGCCCAGTTCATGGACCAGATTTCTTGACGGGATGAAGGGACCGGTTCTCAGGTCCGTCGCCATCACGTTCAGCATGATGTCGTAGAGCTGCAGACGGTGGAACGAAGCCATGCCGAGGGATTTGACCGACTGTTGCAGGCGGATCTGGGTCTGGTCCTTGAGATGCGCGGTTACCTGGGTGAACGAGATGATCCCCTGGGCCGTGATCGGCAGGAGGGCGCAGAGGCCGAAGAGCAGGAAGATCCTCCTTGCCACACGGCTCCGGAAGACCGAGACGTCGAGATTCATAGGGCCAGCTTCATTCCGGCGGATTGCATCATGCCGTTCCGATCAAAAATTCTCCGCCAAACCCACATAAGCCCCGTTCGCGGCACGGACGATGTCATCGTGACTCTTTGCAGCCGTCAGGGGCGCCACGCTTTCTCCATCCCGTCCCACGCTGTAGAGATCGTAGTCCGAATTGATCGGGACCAAAAACCGATCCTTGCGCGGTTGCACGGGCGGCCCCCCGCCGCCGCCCCCGCCGCCGCCGCCGCCCCCGCCGCCGCCCCCGCCGGCGGCTGCCCAAGCTTCACTTACGAACCAACTGCCGCTCCAAAACCCCTGCGCACCGGCGACATCAATCGGGGGAATGTCCAGCATCCAACCGCCGCCGGCATAAAAGGGACCGCCCTCCCCGATATTATTGCTCGCGACAGGCGCCGCCAGCCGCAAGTATTGGTAGGCAAACCCCCAAGGATCAATCATGTTCTTGATGGAAAGTCCGAGGTCGCCCAAGGTGGCGGGGTATTTTTCGTTCGCGACAAAATAGGCCTGAATATCCCTTTCAATGTACCGGATTTCCGCGATGCATCTCGCGATCCGCGCCTGTTCGATATAGCCTTCATATTTCGGAATGGCGAAGCTGGCGACCAACCCCAGGATAGCCAAGGCTATCATCAGCTCCACGAGCGTCATGCCCTTCGATGAGCTGAAATGAGATCCGGGATCGGATGTTTCCATGGTTGCCAGTTAACTTCTGTTCTCCGGACCCGCTTCGGGACGCTAGGAAATTTTTTCGAAGTGGGCCAACTTTCCCCGCAGGCCCTCCACCCGGGACTCCACACGCTCCGCCGCCTTCTGGACTTCCGCGACGGAACCGGAGCCGGCGGCCGCCCTTAACTGCGCCGTTTCTTCCTTCAGATGCCGGGCCTGATCCCCCAGGCCTCCTATCCTGGTTTCCAGGGCTTCGATCATTTCGTTGAGCGCCTTGGCATCCGTATGGAGATAATCCTTCTTGCGGATATTGGCGCGAATGGCCAGATCGCCCTCGGCCAGGGACTTGTACACGGCCCGGAACCGGTAGAGCGGCCCGGCGATACGATGGGACACGGACAGGGAGTGGACCGTGAGGAGAAGAAACACCGCGACCAGGGGAAGCCATAGCTGCTCATGGAAAAAGAGGAGCACCTCCGCCACCCGCTGTTTTTCGATATAGGTCGCCGACGGGTCGTCGAGTTTCAACATGAGCGGCAGCATCATGGCGGCCAGGAAGACCAGGAGCACCAATCCGAAATGGCCCGCGCTGATCGCCACGAGGCGGTACTGAAACCGGTCAACGATGAGACGCCGTCTCTTGAAGAATAGGGATGTCATGAGTCGGTGCCTTTCTTCTTCGTCCACTTGAGATGTTCCTGGTTCTTGAAGGTGATGGTCTCCACTGGTTTCGGCTCGTAGTAGAAGGACAGGCCGTACTCCAGTCTGTCCTGCTTCATGTAGCGGATCTCGACCAGCATCATCCTGTTCGTGCTTGCGCCGGACTGCATGCCGATGTCCACGGGCGATGCCTGGGCTTCGGCCACGATGTAAGACTCGCCTTCATACCTGCCCGTTCCAAAGGCCAGGTTGCGGTCGGCGAAGAGGAGATACCGGTCCTCGTATCCCGGCGTTTCGGATTTCCATTGCCCGAGCAAGTATGTCGGCACCTGGTTGTTGCGCGGGGGATTATGCAGGAGCGGGGCGAGGATCGCCAGGAAGACGACGGCATACGGGAGGTATTGCTTGACCTTCGGCGGTATCCTCCATCGTTTTTTTGCCTGGGGGCCGCCGGCTCGCCTTCTCATCCCCGGCAAGGGCCGGCCCGCTGAATCCTTCTGAGGCAAGGCCTGCCCTGCCCGGATTAGACGAGCCGCCCTTGCCCGTGCCTGAAGAACCTTGTAGAGGTCTCGAGTAGAGTCTGACATCGACATAGAAGCTGTCCCGCCGTTTGCTGTATCGAATTGGATTGGCCTGCGTGAGCGACACTAATCGTACCATAATCACAAACACTCACAAGAACTATTTATCTTAATATTTCAATTAGTTGGTCAATATTTGCCACGAACGAAACATGCCCTGTGTAATTTGTTTAAAAAGTCAAAACAGAATAGGAACAGATTTCCTCTAAACCCTACTACGTGACCGGGCAGGCCGGACGATCCGGTGTGGATGGGAGAGGGAAGAATCGAGTCGCAGGAGAGGCCTAAGTGGCCCGCACGAGGGGCGTCAGCGGTACGTGGCAAACCGGTCGAGATGAAAGCGCCGCGAACATTCGGAGAGCAGGGCCGCTTGCGGCTCGCGCGCGAGCGTGCGCTGCCACTCTGCCTGCAAGCTGTCTGTGTCCGGCACGAGGCCGGCCATGTCCAGGGCGCGCACGGCGCTCCCGATATAATCCTGCCCGGTGGCGGCGAACAAGGCGCCGATCAGGTGTTCGGGAATGTGTCTCAACCGGCGGTCCTCGACGTAGCCCTGCCATTCCTTCAGGCAGGCTTCCGCGCTCTGCGGCAACCGCTGCCGGCGCCAGGCGCGGTCGCGTTCGGCATCCTTGAGATCAACCAGGATCCCTTCGCTGATCCCGACCGTCGGAACGGCTGCCAGCACACGGGCGACCACCTTGCCGGCCACGAGCGTGGCGGAGTCGTCGTCGCGAACGATCAGGCCGGAGCACCCGCAGAGCGTGCCGCAAAGGATCATGAGCACCAGCCGTCGCCCGATGGGATTCATACGATCACTGTACTGCGGAGCGCGCGTACGCGGTAGGGCCGAACGGCGTGGAACCAGCGGAGCTTCTTTGCCTTTCAGTATGGCCGTGACCGGCGGAGCGGAGAGCCTCGGCGCCTCGAACACTTGGTGCATCGGACCCAACCTTCCTGTGCGCCGCAGAGAGACCCATTTCGCGAGCACCATATGCACTCCGTCTCCGCACCTGGTCTGATGCACTGTATAATGAGAAACTCATGTGTTTTCATGGAGTTGGCATGATGATCACTCGCAAAAAGACCGTCTGCCGTGGAATGAAGCAAGTGGTGCTAAGCTTGCTTATCAATTTATGGTGCATTTCCTGACGCGGCTCTCTTCCTTCGTCTTCCCTGACAGCCTGCTGGTAATTGCGGCGCTGGGATTCCTCCGCCCCGGGGGACTGCCAACCATCATGCTGCCGATCGAGCAGGCCTTCGCCTACCTCGTCCTCGTGTTCGGAGTCGTGCTTGGACTCTACCTACGCCACAGCCGGATCCTGTTCGCCCTGCTGCTGCTGGCCCTTGCCGACAGGGCCTTGCTCCACCTGTCAGCCGGCGTGGCCGCGTCAGCGGATGTCGGTCGCATCATGTTCAACGCGGTCGCGCTGTTGCTGCCGCTGAATCTGTTGGCGCTGTCGTTGATTACGGAGCGACGCCTGCTGATTTCGCGTGAGTTTATTCGACTGATCCTAGTGCTCCTTCAGGTCTTCTTCGTGTCGTGGATCGGCCTTCCGGAGAACGTGGACGTCGCCGCTTCACTGGAGTCTTCGTTCGTCGATCCCCGGTACGCCGCCTGGACTCCCCTCGCGCAGCCGGCGCTGGTCGCATTCGGAGCGGCCCTGGCGCTGCAAACCGTGCGCTTCGTGTCCTATCGGAACCCCGTGGACCGGGGATTCTTCTGGGCCCTGGTCTCGGCCTTTATTGCGCTGCACGGCACCCGCGCCGGGTGGTCTCCCACCAACTTCCTCGCCACCGCCGGGCTGATCCTGATCATTGCCGCCTATGCGGAGGTGTATCAGTCCACGTATTATGACGAACTGACGGGCCTGCACGGCCGGGTCGCGCTGGACCAGGCCCTGTTCAACCTGGGCAGCCGGTATGCGGTCGCCGTGATCGACGTCGATGGCCTGAAGTCCGTCAACCAGGCGCACGGGTACGCGGTAGGCGACCAAGCCCTGCGCATGGTCGCGACGAAACTCGCTGCCATGCCCGGCGATGGGAACGTGTTCCGTTCCGACGGGCATCGCTTCACCGCGATCTTCCGCAACACATCGGTGGCGGACGCGGTCCCCCATCTGGAGAAGCTGCGTCAGGCCGTCGCCGCCTCCCCCATCACGCTCCGCACCGGCAGGAATTTCCTCCGGCAACTCTTCAGGCCGGCCGCGGCCGGGTCATCCCCCGCGCAACTGTCCGTGACGGTCAGTATCGGAGCGGCGGAACGGGACGAGCGCAGGGTGACTCAGGATCAGGTGATGAAAGCCTCGGAAGTCGCGCTGGCTCGCGCCAAGCGCGACGGACGCGATCGAGTGATGGCACGCACTCCCGTGAAGGAACACCAATGATGAATTCGCATTTCATTGATCTTTCCAGACGTTGAGGCGCATCCTGCAGCAGGTACACGCGATGCTCTTCCGGTCAATCATCAGAAGCGGTCTTTCAGCCGGCATGGTCCTGCTCATCGCGCTGGGCGACCCCGCGTTCGGCGAGCACGACGGGTCCGACATTCTTGAGATGAGCAAAGACATGGTGGAACTTGAGCGCGCCGGGCAGTACGCGTCGGCGCTCCCGTTGGCTGAGCATGCCTTGAGCTCGTCCGAGGGAACCTTCGGCCTGGAACATCCGACGGTCGCCATCTACGCCGACCACCTGGCCGTGCTGCATCACATGATGGGAGAGCCTGCCAAGGCCGAACCCCTGTTTCAGCGGGCCCTCGGCATCCAGGAGCGTCTCCTGGGGCCTGAGCACCAGGCGGTGTCCTCTACGCTCAACCACATGGCCAAGCTGTACGTCACGACGAAGCAGCCCGCCAAGGCCGAGTCGATGCTGCGGCGGGCGCTGAGGATTCGCGAGAAGACCCTCAATCCGAACAATCCGGCGATCGCCACGATTCTTGGAAACCTGGGCGTCCTCTATGAGAGCCAGGGGCAGTACGCGAAGGCCGAACCGCTGCTGCGACGCACCCTGGCCATCCAGGAAAAGTCCCTGGGGCCGACCCATCTGACCGTGGCGACATCCCTGGAAAACTACGCCCACCTGCTGCGCAAGACGCATCGCGCCCCGAAAGCCGTACCGCTGGAAGCCCGCGCCAAGGCCATCCGTAAAAACCTGCCCGTCATACGTCAGGACCGATCGAAGAAATCCGAACTGGAAGAGAAGAAGTAGGAACAAAGAAGCCGGTTAGCCCGCCGTCGCGAACGCTATGGCGGGCAGCCTTCGCCCTCCCAATGTTCTGAAATGATTGGCTTGCCAGCCGAAGCTCGCCATGGAGATGGCGGGCGAAGGCTGGTGGTCCCAACGGGATTTGAACCCGTGTCTGAGCCTTGAGAGGGCTCCGTCCTAGGCCAAGCTAGACGATGGGACCAGTCACGCTTTCAATTGGCTGGAGATGCGAGATTGAGCGGGTCAAACTCTAGCATAGGGTCATCATGTTTTCAA
>DASWIN010000146.1:0-5253 GCA_036397655.1 Nitrospiraceae bacterium
CCGTCATCGCGCCGATGTCGAGCGCCTGCGTGCCGAGCCAGAACAGGTGGCCGATGATCCGCTGCATCTCGGCCACGATCGTGCGGATGTATTCGGCCCGCTCCGGCACGGTGAGGTTCAGCAGCTTCTCGACCGCGCGGACGTAGGCGTAGTTGTTCGTCATCGAACAGACGTAGTCGAGCCGGTCCGTATGGGGGATGATCTGCATGTAAACCAGCCCTTCGGCCAGCTTCTCCACGCCGCGGTGCAGGTAGCCCAGGTCGGGTGTCGCCTTGACCACCCGCTCGCCGTCCAGCTCGAGGACGACCCGCAGCACCCCGTGCGTGCTCGGATGCTGGGGGCCCATGTTCAGCAGTAATTCCTCGGTCCGGCGCGTCGGGGAGGCTTCGGCCCTGAACACCTTCTTGTCCTCTTCAGACACCTCGTTGTCGTTTGTCGCGGCGGCCGACCCGTCCATCTTCGGCAGGAAGGGGAAGCTGCTCCGCCAGCCCCGGCCTTCGGTCGGAAAATCCTTCCGCAGGGGATAACCCTCGTCGTAGGTCTCCGGCATGAGGATGCGCCGCAGATCGGGGTGCCCGCTGAACGTGATCCCCATCAGGTCGTAGGTCTCGCGCTCCATGAACTCGGCGCCCTTCCAGACGCTGACGACGGAGGCGATCGTCGGATGCTCCTCGGTCACGCGCGCCTTGACGCGCAGGCGCACGCCGTGCGGCAGCGACAGGACGTGGTAAATGACCTCGAACCGCTCGAGGTCGTCGGGGTAATCGGCCGAGCAGACATCGGTGATGTGGTCGAAGGCCAACCGCGGGTCGTCGTGCAGGAAGCGCGCGATCTCCAGCATGTGCGCGGCCTGGACGCGCGCGGACAGGTCCCCCCGGTCCTTGTCCCGATGGATGGACAGGACCGCGTCGGGAAACTGGGCCTTCAGTATGTCGAGAACTGGGTGCATAAATAATCGGTCAATGGTCAACGGTCATTGGTCAATAGCCAATGGGACATGGTGCTCACTTTCTTCACCATTGACCGTTGACGAATGACCATTGACATCTTTACTTCACAAACACCTTTTCCCGTTGAATTTTTTCCTGCAGCTTCAGCAGCCCGTCGAGCAGCGCCTCGGGGCGGGGCGGGCAGCCGGGCACGTAGACGTCCACCGGTATGATCTGGTCCACTCCCTGCACGACGCTGTAGCTGTTGTAATGGTTTCCTGACGTCGCGCAGGACCCCATCGAAATGACGTAACGCGGCTCCGGCATCTGGTCGTAGATGCGGCGGATGACCTCGGCCATTTTCCGTGTGACCGTGCCGGCGACGATCATGAGGTCGGCTTGCCGGGGCGAGGCCCGGAACACGCCGGCGCCGAAGCGGTCGATGTCGTAACGCGACGACACGGCTGCGATCATCTCGATCGCGCAGCAGGCCAGGCCGAAGGTCATGGGCCACAGGGCCGATTTCCGCGACCAGTTCACCACCCAGTCAATATTTGTCGTGATGATATTTGCTTCAAACTGCCGTTCCAGCATGCTCATAAACAACCCCCGGCTATAGGCGATGGGCTACAGGTTCCTGGCCATAGGCTATGGGCGATGGGCTATAGGTTGGGAATGACTGTCTTACCTATGGCCTATTGCCCATTACCTATCGCCTTTCCCGTTTTGCCTATTGCCTAGTCCCATTCGAGTGCGCCCTTCTTCCATGCATACCAATAGCCTACCAGCAGGATGCCTATAAAGACGATCATCTCCACCAGGCCGAGCAGCCCCAGCTTGTGAAAATCCACGGCCCAGGGATAGAGAAACACGAACTCGATGTCGAAGATCACGAACAACATCGCGATGATATAGTAACGCATCGGGAACTGGACCCGCGCGTCCTGAAACAGGGGGCTGCCGCTCTCGTAGGTCTTCAGCTTGGCCTCATAGGGACGGTTTGGGCGGACCACCCAGCCGGCCAGCAGCGACACCGCGCCGAAGGCCAGCGCGACTACGATGAAGATCAGGATCGGAATGTAATTCAGCGGAACCGATTCGTTGCCCATGAAACCTCGTCAATGGTCATTGGTCAATCGTCATCGGTACAAAGCGGCCGCAGGAGTTTCTTGCCTCAACCATTGACCGTTGACTAATGACCTTTGACCTCCCTTGGCGTCAACGCCGATCCGAAAAACGGCTTGAACTGCAGTCCGTCCAGCCGCGGATCCGGCATGCCCTTGTGCTGGACCAGAATCTTGAACGTGCGGCCCATACCGTCCGGCCGCAGCAAGTGAATCGCGGACTGCATTTCGAGCGAGTCGGGTTCCAGACCGGCCAGCATCTGCTCCGCGCCCAGGCCCATCAGGAAACTCGTCTGGTTCGTAAACCCGGTCACGCGCAATCCCGCCTCCTCGCCGGCGGTCGCAAGGGCCGTGAAATCCACGTGCGCCGTCATGTCCTGCATGCCGACCCGTACGTAGGGGTCTTCGGAAGCCTGGTGCCGGGAATAGCAGAGGAGCGTGCCGCGCTTCCGATCCGGGCCGAACAGGTCCTGCGCCGTGTGGCCGTAGTCGATGGTGATGGCCACGCCGCGGCCCAGGACGCGCGCGACCTCCTTCATCCATGCGATTGCCGGCGTATTGATCTCGGTCGTGTAGCCGTCCGGCAGCGTGATGTCGAGCGTCGCAAGACGCTTGAGATAGTCGGTCAGGAGCGGCGTCGAGAGCGGGCCGGTCTGTTCCACGAACCGGCCGTCGGCATAGGCCACGTAGAGCTCCCTCGGCTTCCCATCCACGATCCTGATGCGATGCACGGGGAAGGCGTCCACCAGCTCGTTCGAGAACATCGCGCCGATGATGGCGCCGTCACTCAGGTCCGCCAGCCCGTTCAGCCATGAGACGCGGGGCCTGTCGAGCCAGGGAGCCAGGCTCTCCCGCTGCACGGCAACCATGGCCGGGCTGCGCTCAACCAGGATGTAGCGGAGACGGGCTGCCAGCGAAGGGTTATCTGTCTCGCAGGCTTTCAGAACCTCGCGTGCCAGCAGGCCTTTCCCTGGTCCCATTTCGATGACGGTTAAGGGATCCGGCCGGCCCAACTGCGCGTCAATCTGAGCGATTTGGCGGGCCAGAGCGAGGGCCAGGAGAGGATGTGCATCGGAACTGGTATAGTAATCCCCGGACAATCCAATCCGACTTTGGCCAATCCGACTTTGGCCAATTCGATTTTGGCCGATGCGATTTGGATCTATTTGATTTGGGAGGACTCGTTCCTGCGGTTCCACGGCCCGCGTGTAATAGCCAAACTCCGGGTGGTACAGCGCGAGTTCCATGAATCGGGCGAAGCTGATCGGGCCGGACGATCGGATTTCTGCTAGGATTGCAGAGACGGTGCCGGGGTGACCGATCGGGGCGCACTCAGCCTTTTGCGCAGCACTGGGCATAGTTCTTTCGGCCTACGAAAAAGAGGGCTTAACTTATCTGCTGGCATCGCGGCAAGTCAAGCGTAAAGACCTTGAAAGATGAGGGGTTTACGCGAGGATTGGAATAGAGTAAAGTAGTGCTCCTGGGCTCATTCGCAGCCCTTAATATCTGATTAAAAACGAAGGAGTGGCGCAGTGGAGAAGAACCTGCTTGAAAAGACGACAGATCCCTTGCCGCATCGCCTGGCATCTGCGTTGAGCAAGGTCAGCGTTTCGCTCAAACGCCGCCTTTGGCGCGACGCCGCATCCCGTCGCATCAGTCCCTTGCAGGCCCAGATTCTGGCGTTCTTACGGCAACGGCCGACGCACGGCGCGACCGTGACGGACATCACCAGGATGCTCGGTGTCACCATGCCCACGGCGTCCGATGTGATCGCCGTGCTGGTCAAGCGGGGGTTGCTGCGGAAGATTCGCACGGAGAATGACGGGCGGGTGTTCAACGTCATGCTGACCGCGCGCGGCCGGCGCCGGGCCGAGCAGGTCATGGGCTGGCCGGACTTTCTGCTCTGGGCCGCCGAGTTGCTGCCGGTGGAGGAACAGGAAAGCCTGCTGCGGACGCTCGTCAAGCTGATCAAGTCGATCCAGGATCGGGGCGAAATCCCCGTTGCCAGAATGTGCATCACCTGCACGCACTTCCGGCCTCATATCCACGCGGACTCACAACGACCCCATCACTGCGCATTGGTGGATGCGCCGTTCGGCGACCGGCTGATCCGTATTGATTGTAATGAGCATGAGGCCGCCGACCCGGAGCAGCAGGAACGCCAGTGGCAGGCATTCATCGATCGCATGCCGGTCTCGTAACCGGTGTGCCCCCGATCGGTCGCTCGATCCGCTTGAGGCTCTTCCGCGTTTTTCTCGTTCCCCACCGGGCGCCACAATCTACTTGAAGGAACGGGAGTGGCTGGCGTACCGTAGCGCCTTGTTCACGTCACTCATCCACCCATCAGAAAGGAACAGCATGCGTATTGGTGTGATGTGTCTTCCGGTGTTCGTGTGCCTCGCGGTCTCGGCGGCCTCGGCGGCTTCGCCGGAGCCGGCCAACGAGGATCAGAAAACGCTCTACACCCTCGGCGTTGCGATCAGCCAGTCGCTCGCCAATTTCAGCCTCAGCGAGTCCGAGCTGGAATTTGTGAAGGCCGGCATCACGGACGGCGTGCTCAACCGGAAGCCCAAAGTGGATACCCAGACATTCATGCCGAAGGTGCAGAAACTGCAGCAGGCCCGGGTGGCCGTGCTGGCCGAAAAGGAGAAGAAGGCCGGTGAGGCCTATCTCGCCAAGGCGGCGTCCGTGAAGGGCGCCACCAAGACCGCCTCGGGCATCGTCATCCGGACGATGAAAGAGGGCAAGGGTGCTTCGCCCAAGGAGACGGACACGGTCAAGGTGCATTACCACGGGACGCTGACCAACGGGACGGTCTTCGACAGCTCGGTGCAACGGGGCGAGCCGGCCACGTTCCCGCTGGCGCAGGTCATCCCGTGCTGGACCGAGGGGGTGCAGCGCGTCAAGGTCGGCGGCAAGAGCCGGTTGATCTGCCCGGCCAATCTCGCCTACGGAGACCGCGGCGCGCCGCCGAAAATCAAGCCGGGCGCGACGCTGGTGTTCGAGGTCGAACTCCTCGACATCGTGAAGAAGTAGCGGCGTCATCGGGAGCCGGTGCGAATAGAGGCACGGCCGGCTGACGGGAGGATCATGAGCACGGCGGCAACGGGCCGCACCACCACCAATATTCCGCAGCGCATGGACCGCCTGCCCTGGTCGCGGTGGCACCGGCTGGTCATCATCGCGCTGGGTGTGACCTG
>DASWIN010000147.1:0-3734 GCA_036397655.1 Nitrospiraceae bacterium
ACCGCGTGCCCGGCCAAACGTCAATTCATTTTGGTTCGTAGGATACGAACTGTCCAAAAGTCATCAAGTCGTAAAGTCGTCAAGTCGGTGAGGATTTTCAAAAGGCGAAGAGATTTGTGAAAAACGTTGAGTACCGGCGCATTCTGTTCATCAAGCCCAGCTCGCTGGGCGATATCGTCCATGCGCTGCCGACGCTGGCGGCCTTGCGCCAGCACTCTCCGCAGGCCCATATCGCCTGGCTGGTGAAGCGGCAGTGGGCCGACTTGCTGGAGCGCGTGGAAGGGATCGATCGCGTCTGGGCGGTGGGACCCGGCATGGCCGGGTGGCTGTCTGAAACGGCGCGCCTCCGCGCGGAGCGGTTCGATCTGGCGGTGGACCTGCAGGGCTTGTTTCGAAGCGCGCTCATGGGGCGGCTGGCCGGCTGTCCCGTGAGAATCGGGTTCGCCGACGGTCGGGAAGGGAGTCCGTTTTTCTATTCACACCAAGTGGCCGTGCCCACGACGGAGATGCATGCGGTGGATCGTTATCTGCTGGTGGCCGACGCGCTGGGGGCGGCCAGGCCGGCGACGCCGCAGTTTCGTTTTAACATCTCACCGGCCGACCGGGAGCAAGTCTCGGATGTGCTCGGCCGGGCCGGGGTCCGGGCCGGCGCGCCCTGGATTGCCATGAACGTGTCAGCCCGCTGGCCGACCAAGCGCTGGCCGGTGGAATCATTTGCCGCGGTAGCCGACCGGCTGCATGAGGAAAAAGCGGGGCCGGTGGTGTTGATCGGCGGACCGGATGATCGCGCGGATGCGAAGACCATGAAGGCACTGGTGAAGACCTCCTCCATTAGAGATGCGACGGGCCTGACTCCGCTGGGCCTGCTCCCGGCCCTGCTGCAAGCGGCGTCGGTGCTGGTGACCAACGATACGGGCCCCATGCACGTGGCGGCGGCGGTGGGCACGCCGGTCGTGGCCTTGTTCGGGCCGACGAGTCCGGTCCGGACGGGGCCTTACGGGACACAGCATCGTGTGCTGACGCATCAGATTCCTTGCAGTCCCTGCTTCAGCCGGCGCTGCGTGCATACAATCGAACGCGAGTGCCTGACCGGCATCGCGCCGGCGCAGGTCGTGGAGGCCGTGCGCAGCCGGCTGGCGGTCCGGGCGCAGGTATGAAGATTGTGATCGCCGAGTCCTCCACGGCCATGGGAGGGCAGGAACTGGCGGTGCTCCTGCATGCCGAGGGCTTGCGCAAGCGCGCCCACGACGTGCGGCTGATCCTGGAGCCGGGCAGTTCAATTTTCTTGAAGGCGGTGGAGCAGGGCTTGCGGGTGGAGCCGGTGGGCATGAGCCGCGCGCGCTACCCGGCGGCCATCGCGGCGTTCCGCAACATCCTGACCCGGGAACGGCCGGCCCTGCTGCACGTGAACAGCTCGCGCGACAGCTGGATCGGCGGCCTGGCGGCCCGGCTCGTGAGCCCGCGCGTAAAGGTCATCCGCAGCCGGCATATCTCGACCCCGTTGAACCGGACCGTGACGACCCGGATCCTCTATCGCAGGCTGATGGATTTTGTGATCGTGACCGGCAGCGAGTTGACCCGGCGTGGATTGATCGAACGGGACGGGCTGGAGCCGGACCGGGTGGCGGCCTTCCCCATCGGCATCGACGTCGACCAGTTCAAGCCTGGGCGTCCGGACCGGGATCTGCGGCATGAATTTAATCTGCCGAAGGAGCAACGCCTCGTCGGGCTGATCTCCTACCTGCGTTCCTATAAAGGACACGAGTATTTCATCGAGGCGGCCGCGCGCGTGCTCTCCCAGGCGAAGGACGTGACGTTTCTCATCGTCGGCGAGGGGCCCGAAGAAGCCCGGCTGCGGGAGCGGATCGCATCGCTGGGCCTCTCGTCGAACGTAAGGATGCTGGGATTCCGGGGCGATCTCCTGAACGTGTTCCGCTCGCTCGACCTGTTCGTCATCCCGTCGGTCGAAGGCGACACGATTCCACAGGTCTTGATGCAGGCCCTGGCGATGGGATTGCCGGTGGTGTCGACGACGGTGGGGTCGATTCCCGATGTGGTGCAGGACGGCAGGACCGGGTTCGTCGTGCCGCCACGGGATGCCGGCGCCCTGGCCGGGCGCATCCTGGCCCTGCTGGATGATCCCGCGTTGCGCGCGGAGATGGGCCGGCGCGGGCGGGCGCTCGTCGAGCAGGAGTACTCGCTCTCCCGCATGCTGGACCAGCTGGAGGAGGTCTACGCAAAGGTGGCGCGCGCATGACGTTCTTTCCCACGACGCCGCGCTGGACGTACCGTTCAATCCTGGTCTTCTGGTGGCTGCTCTTTGTGGCCATCCAGCAGGCGGAGCGGTTGTTTCTGCTTCCGGAAGTCTGGCGGCTCGAACAGCCGGAGACGGGCCAACTGGTCAGGACGCTGTGGCTGGGGTTCCGGGCCGACCTGATTGCCGCCACCTTCGCCGTCCTGCTGGTGCTCGGGATCGGCGGCATCGCGGGCCTCGTGCTGATGGGTGTGGCCCGATGGAGGGCCGCCTCCACGCCGGCCGGGGCGCATCACCGCCATGGGTTGCTCGGAGCGGGGACGCTGGTCGGCCTGCTCCTGATGACCGTGCTCATCGTCGACATGGGCTATTACGGATACAACCAGCAGCATTTGGATTTCGTGTTTTTCGAATATATCGACGATCTGCTGATGCAACAGAGCGCGCCGGCCGAAGCAGATACCAGAGAAGGTGCAACCGTGGCGTCCCAGGCGAGCCGGCAGACCAGCGCCGAACTGCAAGAGGGAGAAAAGTGGGGGCCGCGGGTGGCGGCATTTCTATTGCTCCAGGGATTCGTCATTGCCGTCCTCTGGCTGGCGTTCCGGGTGCTGATCCAGCCGGCGCTCCTGGCGTGGGAGGAGGCGTCTCCCCGGCAGTCGACCGGCGTGCTGGCCGTCGGCCTGGTCGTCGGGGCCATGGGCCTGCATCCGCAGGGGCCCTACGCGATCCGGATCGCCCCGATCAGCAGCACCGCCTATTACATATTGGCGCAGAATCCCCTGCTCTATGCCGGCGAATCGTTTCGGGCCACGATCGGCTCCAGGCTGAGCCGCGTCCCTCCGCCCGCGCTCGACAGCCTGCCGCTTGAGGAAGCCGTGCAGGTGACGCAAACCGTGATCGGGCAGGGCGCCGCGTTTCCCTATCCCAAGTATCCGCTGGTCCGGCGCAACGAGGCGGGGACCTCGGTCCGGTTCGGCCGGCCGACCAACGTCCTGATGATTTTTATCGAGGGATTGGACCGCCGGTATCTTGGACGGACGGCGCAGGGTCATCGGGTGACGCCGTTCATGGACCGGCTCAGGGACGAGAGCGTCTATTTCGAGCATTTCTTCTCCAACGGCACGCAGACGTCGAGAGGCATGTTCGCCTCGCTCTGCTCCTACTATCCCCGCCAGGGCACGGCGGCCATGAAGACACGCTACGCGCAGGATTACCTCTGCCTGCCGAGCCTGTTGCGCAAGCATGGCTACCGGACGGAGATGGTCGTCGGCCAGCATCGGGACTTGAACCGGCTGCACCTGTTTCTTTCGCGCAACGGCCTGCACCAGTTGCTGGATGAGAACGACTTCCCGGCCGGCGCCGAACGGCTGGGGCTGGGCATGACCGACGGGGCGCTGTTCGACATGCTCCGCGGGCGGATCGAAGCGCTGCAGGAGTCGAAACGGCCGTTCTTTCTGACGACGTTGACGCTCAGCACGCA
>DASWIN010000148.1:0-14849 GCA_036397655.1 Nitrospiraceae bacterium
TCGAATGTTTCTGCACCGTCGGCGTGACAAACGCGGTCAAAGCCGGCGAGCCGGCATCCTATACCGGCTTAGAGCGGCGATGCGGTTCAACCGGGACCATCAATATCATTCTTGTGACCAATGCGGTCTTGTCGGTGCCGGCGATGGTTGGAGCGGTACAGGTGGCCACCGAAAGCAAGACGGCGGTCTTGCTGGAACAGGCGATCAGGAGCTGGACCGGTCGCCATGTGGCGACGGGAACCGGCACGGATACGGTGGTCGTGGCGAGTCGTCTTTGCGGGGGCCCCCGGCTGCGCTACAGCGGCACGCACACGGTGATCGGGTCCATGATCGGTCGGTTGGTCGGCCGGTGCGTCAAGACGGGATTGATTCGCGCGGCGAGATGGGAATCACGGCGTGTCACGCCGGTGAAAGCGTAGAGGAAGCCATGCCTGCCCGTACCGTGATGGTCCAGGGAACTGCGTCACATGTCGGGAAATCCGTGCTCGTTGCCGGGCTCTGCCGGTTATTTGCTAGACGCGGGCTCCGGGTGGCGCCGTTTAAGGCGCAAAATATGTCCAATAATTCGGCTGCCACCGCTGACGGGCTGGAAATCGGCCGCGCCCAGGCAGTTCAGGCGGCGGCCTGCCGACAGCCGCTCCGGAGCGAGTTCAATCCTGTCCTGATCAAACCCTTCGGGGACCGGGAAGCTCAACTGGTGGTTAACGGGCGGGTGGCCGGCGTATTGCGAGCTGCGGAGTTCGGACGGCTCCGGCGTGATTGTGCCCGGGAGGTGTGTCGTGCCTTTGATCGACTGGCGTCTGAATACGACGTCGTGGTGCTGGAAGGAGCCGGCAGTCCGGCGGAAATCAATCTTCGCGAGACGGACATCGTCAATATGTTTATGGCTTCATACGCGAAGGCTCCGGTAGTGCTCGTCGGCGACATCGACCGAGGAGGCGTCTTTGCCGCGCTCGTCGGTACGATGGAATTGCTCACGCCGGACGAACGGGCGTGCGTAAAAGGATTTGCGATCAATAAGTTCCGAGGAGATCGCGGTCTGCTCGACCCCGGCATTTGCGAAACGGAGCGCCGACTGGGAATTCCATGTCTGGGCGTGATCCCATTCTCGCGGGACCTAGGATTGCCTGAAGAAGACGCGGTGGAGTGGTCGGCATTTTCGCGGCATGCGACGGTCCGTGAGGACCGGCTTCGGATCGGAGTCGCAGAAGTGCCCCATATCTCAAATTTTACGGATTTCGACCCGTTGGCGTCGGAGCCCGATGTCGAACTGGTCCGAGTCACCGGGCCTGAGATAGACGGCTTGGACGCACTGATTTTTCCAGGCACCAAGCATACGGCGCATGCCTTGCAGTTCGTAAAGGATCGCAGGATTGATCAGGTTGCTCGCCAGGTGCTGGGCAATGGAGGCACAGTGCTCGGAATCTGCGGAGGCTACCAGATAATGGGGCAGCGGATTCTGGACCCCGACGGAATCGAGTCGTCTCTGGCTTCCCTCGAAGGGTTGAGCTTGCTGGACGTTGTGACACGTTTTTCTCGTGACAAGATCACGGTACCAGTGTCGGGCGTTCACCGGGTGTCCGGTCATCCTATCGAAGGGTATGAAATTCACATGGGGCAGACAGTCGGAGAGGAACAGTGTGCGCCGGTATTCGAGATTCGTGATCGGAACGGACGCGAGCCGAGACCGGATGGCGCCATGTCGGCAGACGGCCGAATTTTTGGAACCTACGTCCACGGATTATTTGACGCGCCGTTATTTCGCCGCTGGTTCCTCAACACGCTCCGAAGCGCTCGGGGGTGGAGCGCACTGGATTCAAGTCAGGATGCATCGCTCGACCAGCGTCTTGATCGACTCGCAGATTTCGTCGCAACTTATCTTGATATGAACCGCCTTGATGCCATCATCGATCGAAGTTTTGCTCGCTGATACAGCGCGCCGCATCAGAAGTTCTCTCCATACGATTACTGCAACCCCCTGTTATTCAAAGAATCTTCAGCTTGACAGGATTTCATGAAAGGCATAACCTGAGTCGCTCTTGATGCTGTAATCCACAAGGTATTCAGCCTACATCTGCTTGCCGAAACCGTGGGGAGATCGATTTGTTGCTACGCGGGCGTTCCCGGTCATGAGCAATAGGCGAGGATTACGAAGGAGGGCTCTATGAGGGCGCAAATCGCGACATGGGGAATCGGAGTGGGCATCCTGGGGTGGGTGCTGGTTCTGGGCAGCCACGCGTATGCTGCCAACGAAGCAGAAACGGCGGACTACCTCATCAAATTAGTGAAAGCGGGCCGGGTCGTGGTGTCCGAGAATCAGGCCCTCATCAACGATGCGACGAAGGGGGATAAAGGCTTTACCCCGGCGGTGTTCGCCCAGAAAACAGCGCAGAAATTCCTTGCCGGGACTAAAATCGATCTGACCAAGCCCCCGAACAGTGAATTGACAAGGCTGCTCCATGCCCTGCTGGAATCGGGCAAGGAAGTCGTGGCCGACGCGCAAATCGTCATCAACAAGCAGGGGCTCGGGTTCAAGGGGTTTCTCCCCGCCGTCTGGAACCGGAAGACCGGCGAGATTTTTCAAGAGAAGACCGGCATCCGCCTGAAGCTGACCAACGAGGATTACCGCAATCCGAAAAATAAACCGGACGAGTTTGAGACGGAAGTGCTCAAGCTGTTTGCGGATCCGAACTACCCAAAGGGCAAGGAGTACAGCCGCATGACGCCGGTGGGCGGGAAGATGGCGTTGCGTTTCATGTCTCCGGAATACGCGAGCAAGGCCTGTTTGAGCTGTCACGGGGAACCGAAAGGCGAACGCGACATCACAGGCGGCAAGAAAGAAGGGTGGAAGGACGGCGGCCTGGCCGGGGCGATCAGCCTCATCATTCCGGTGAGATAGCCATGATGAACGAGGGCGATATTTTGAAGGAGGGTGGGCTTCCATGAGCAAGATTGTGGTGGTGGATGACTCCTACGCGGAGCTGCAGATGATCGAAGGTGTGCTGAAAGGCGCGAACCATACGGTGGTGTCCTATCCGAACACTGAAAAATTGGAAGACAAACTTGCGACCGAGCGGCCGGACCTGATCATCATGGACGTGGTCATGCCGGGTCGCAACGGGTTTCAGGCCTGCCGGGACCTCAAGAACGACGATCGGTTCAAGGCCATCCCGGTGCTCCTCTGTTCCTCCAAGTCACAGGAGAGCGACAAGTTCTGGGGGCAGCAACAGGGCGCCAACGGCTACATCGTCAAGCCGTTCAAGAACGAGGACCTGCTGGCGGCGGTCAAAAAGGTGCTCAGCTAGGCGGACGCGGCGATTGCATGGAGAATGCCAACCTACCGGTTTCGCAGGGGCAGCCGGCCGAAGCGCGCGGGCGGGCGGACGGTCCGACCAAGGTCTGCCTGTTGACGATCGGCGGCGAGGTCTATGCCGTGGACTTGCGCAATGTGCGGGAAGTCTTTGAAGTGGATGTGATCACCCCGGTGCCGGGCATGCCGTCCGCGCTGGTCGGGGTGACCAACGTGCGGGGCGCCGTCATCCCGGTCATGGATCTCCGCCGTCTGCTGGACGTGCCGTCGGCCGGGCCGGCCCTGCAATACGCGGTCATCATCAAGCATGGCCACCACCAAGTGGGCGTGCTGGTGGAGAAGGTGCCAGAGATCAGGACCGTTCAGACGGAGCAGTTCCTGCCCACGCCGTCCGGCGATGCGCGGGAGGGCAAGCCTTTTTTGACGGCCGTGCTGCGGCTGGACGATCGGATGGGCGGGGTGGTCGAAGTGCCCACGCTGCTGGCCTGCGTGGAAACAGGAAGCTGAAACGAGCGGTCGGGGATAACGAAGGAGGGCATGTATGCAGCTGTTTAGAAATCTTCCGACGCTGACGAAGCTCAGCCTCGGGTTCGGGGTGCTGATTGTGGCCACCCTGCTCGTTGGAACTCTTGGATTCCTCGGGCTTCGTCAGGTCGCTGGACAGCTCAAGATCATCTATGAGAACTCGACCACGGCGCTGGCCAATCTGGGGACCGCCGTCAGCAATCTGGGTCTCTACCACGACACGCTGGTGAGCGTCGGCCGGGTCACCCGCAAGTCGGATTTCGATGACGCGGTGCGGCAATTGCCGCAGCTCAAACGCCAGGTGCTCGAACCGCTGCAGGTGTACTCAAGCGGGCAGATGCACGTGTCGCGCAATCAGCGCGACGAGACCAAGGACTTTACGGATTTGGACAAGGCGTTGACGTCCTACTTCCAGACCGCGGATGGCGCGGTCAGCGCCTTCCAGGACAGCTATGCGCCGAATATGAAAGAGGACCAGCGGACCGCCATGAGGGAACTCGGACAACTGGCCTTGTCCGTGGAAATCGCGGACAAGTACGGGATCGCGACCAAACATCTCAACCGCCTGCTGATCACCGTGCAGGACGTGGCCAAGGACCTTAATGAGGACGGGCAGAAAGTGGCGATGAACCAGACGCGGTACATGATCATCGGCGCGTTTCTGGCGATCCTGTTTGGCGCGGGCATTGCGTACAGCCTAGCCCGGTTCATTTCACGGGGCGTGACGGAAATCGCCGACGTGGCCGCGCAGGCGGCATCCGGCCAGTTGCAGGCCCGCGCGCGGATCGACAGCCGGGACGAGCTGGGCCGGATGGCGAGCGCCTTCAACGCGATGCTCGACCGGATCGGGGGCCTGGTGCAGACGGAAGCAGAACGCGACCAGATGCAGCAACGCCTGATGCAATTCCTGGTGCTGGTGTCCGAAGTCAGTAAAGGAGACCTGACCCGGCGCGGCGAAGTGACGGCCGACATGTTCGGCAACCTGTCGGACGCCTTTAATCTCATGTTGGACCGGTTCAGCCAGTTGATGCGGCAGGTGCGGGAATCGGCCGAACGCGTCAATTCGTCCGCGATCGCGCTGCGGGACTCGGCCAGCCAGATGACCACCACGGCCCGGCAGCAGGCGCAGGAAAGCGAGCAGGCGCTGACGGCGGTCGAAGGCCTGACGCAGTCCATGCGGCAGGTGGCCGATACGGCGGGCGCCTCTTCGGAGAGCGCCAAGCAGGCCCTGACGGCGACCGAACGGGGCCGCGACGCGGTGCAATCCACGGTGCAGGACATGCAGGGTATTCGAGGTGCGGTGCAGCGCATGTCCAAGCAGGTCAAAGGGCTGGGTGACCGCTCCCTCGAAATTTCACAAATCGTGTCCACCATTCGCGACATTGCGGCCCAGACAAACCTCTTGGCCCTGAACGCCGCCATCGAGGCGGCGGGCGCCGGCGAGGCCGGTGCGCGGTTCGCGGTCGTTGCCGACCAGGTCCGGAAGCTGGCTGAAAACTCCACGCAGGCCACGCGCGAGATCGCGGAACTGGTCAAGGTCATTCAAACCGAAACGCAGGAAGCCGTCATCGCCATGGAACAGGAAACGCAGGCGGTGGAGGCCGGCTCGGCGTCTGCGCTGCGAACGGGCGATGTGTTCAAGGAAATTTCAGACATTTCGCAACGCTCGGCCGATCTGGCTGTGACCATCGCCCGTTCGTCGGTGCAGGAAGCCGAGGCAACGGAGGGCGTCAGCCGGACAATTCAAGGATTCGCGCACGGCGCGGCGTTCACGCAGACGTCCGCCGAGAAAACCAGGGCCACAATTGAGGAGTTGGCCGCTCTCTCCGAGCGCCTGACGGCGTCCGTGTCCCAGTTCAAGCTGGCTTGATCGGAGGCAGGGGGATCGGGATGCTGCTGGTCAGGGAGGTGTGATGGGGGGCGAACTGGATCGGCACGGACTCATCGGAATCTTTGTCGCCGAGGCGGACGACGGGCTGAAGAAGATTTGGAAGGCGCTGAATCCCAAGAAAGGGGCGGCGCCGAGTCCGGAATCGCTGCACGAGCTGTTCATCGTCGGCCATAGCGTCAGGGGCGCAGCGGCGCTCTATGGGTTTCCCAGCGTGGCCGGCCTGGGAGAAATTCTCGAGGCGGCGCTCGAGCAGCTTGCCAGCCCGCCGCCGGACGGCGAGTGGCCGTCGATCACGGCCATGCTCCGCGATCTCGTGGAGACGCTGCGTAAAGAGATCGCGGTAATCAGCCGGACCGATGAGGAGGAACCGGGCTGCCTCGACGCCTGGAAGGCGCGATTCCCCCTCGTCACGGCCGCGCAACCCTTCCCCACGGCCCAGCCCACGCTCGAAGGCGAGCCAGTGCAATTGGATGAGGCTGCGTCGGCCACCGCGGCGTTGCCGTCCGTCGACGATGTGATCCCGGACTCCATCGCGCATCCGGCTCCCATCCCGCCTTCGTCCGCAGCCGAGGAACCGGCGCCCACAGTCGGGGAGCCGGTTTCAACAGACATTCTCACCGACGGCTATCTGCTGCCAGAACTGGACGCCGAAGTAATCTCATTTTTTGCTCCTGAAGCCCAGGAGTACATCGAAACCATCGAAGCCTCGCTCTTGAAGCTGGAGAAAGAGCCGACCGACGCGGAGACCATCCATAAATTGTTTCGTGCCGCGCATACGCTCAAGGGCTCGGCGTTTACCGTCGGATTCCAGTGCATCGGCGATCTGACCCATCACGTCGAGGACTTCATGGGCGGGGTCCGTGAAGGCAAGCAGCGGGTGACATCGGAGGCCACGGATATCATCTTCAAGGCAATCGATGTGGTCAAGGCGCTGATGAAGCGCGATGCCGGTCTGCTCGATCAGATTCGCACCGACTTTGCCTCGGCGAAGCGTCGGCTGGCCCAACTCGAACACCAGGCGCCTGGAACGGAGACCGTTGCGACGGATACCCCGCCTTCCGCGCAGCCCGCCTCTGTTGCGTCGGCACCACCTTCGGGTGGGGCACAGGCGGGACAGCGGGTACGCGATCAGAGAACGGCGCCCAGGGCGGACGCGGCGGGGGCTGAGGGCAAGACGGCAGCGGAACAGGCGGTCATCCGGGTCAGCAAGGATCGTCTGGAGCGACTCCTGAACCTCGTCGGCGAGTTGGTCATCAGCCGCGGGCGGTTGGAACAGCGGCTTGTGGCCCTCGAGCAATTCGCCAACCAGGTGCATCTGACCAAAGGCAAGATGGTGGAGGCCGTGCGATCCTTCGAGGACAAACACGCGTTCAACGTGCCGCAGGCGTCCTCGGGCTCCACCGCAGCCACGGGGCCGGGGCCCGGCCTGCCGCTGTCGACTGATTTTGGCGGCCTGGAATTCGACCGGTACGACGACTTCAATATTCTGGCCCGCCGCATGTCGGAGGTGTCGACCGACGTCGGCGAGGTCATGGCCCAACTCAGCGGCTCCATCAAGAAAGCCCGCGAAGACATGGGCCTGCTGCAACGGTTGACCCTGGATATGCGCGATGAAATCGCCCGTGCCCGCATCGTGCCCATCGGCACGCCGTTCACGCGTTTCAAGCGCGCCGCGCGCGAGATGGCCCGGTCGACGGGGAAGGACGTGGAGCTGGTCACGTCCGGCGAACAAACGGAAGTCGATACGGCGGTCGTCGAGCGGCTGGTGGATCCGCTGGTTCACATGGTGCGGAACTCCGTCTTCCACGGCATCGAGACGCCGGCCATCCGCGTCGCGCACGGCAAGCCGGCGAAAGGAACGGTCTACCTGCATGCGGCGCATCGCGGCAACTCCGTGGTGATCGAGGTGGAGGACGACGGCGCCGGCCTCGATGTGGACAGGATCAAGGCGAAAGCCGTGGCCGTCGGCCTCATCCGGCCCGAGCAGGCGCCGGACCTTCCGTACGCGGACGCGCTCAAGCTGATTTTTCTGCCCGGTTTCTCGACGGCCGACCAGGTCGGCGACCAGGCCGGGCGCGGCGTGGGCATGGACGTGGTCAAGCGTGTCATTGAGTCCATGAACGGGCAGATCGACATCGAAACGGAGAAAGGCGTCGGGACAAAATTTACCCTGAGCCTGCCGTTCACGCTGCTGATTTCCACGGCGCTGCTGGTGCGCGTGGGCACGGAGCGCTATGCCGTTCCGCTGTCGACCATCCGCGAGGTGGTGCTGGCGGTCCCGGGAGCCTTGCAGGACGTGGGCGGGCGGCCGATTCTCCAGGTCGGAGAAGAGGCGCTCGAAGTGCGTTCCCTGGGCCGGCTGCTCGGCCTGGGGGAGTCCCGAGTCGAGGGGTCTCGGCCGGTACTGGTGGCCCGAGGGGCGACCGGCGTGACCGGGTTGGCGGTCGATGAGCTGCTCGGCCGGCAGGAAATCGTCGTCAAGACGCTGGGAAGCCTGCGGCCGCTCCAGCAATCCTATTTCGGCGGCGCCAGCATTGATCCGGAAGGGCACGTCGTATTGGTGCTCGATATCGGCCGTCTGCTGGCCGGCCGGGCTGCGGAACTGGCCGGCCCGTCGTTTGCGCAGCCCTTGTTGTCGTCCGAAGACTCCGCGGCAGGCGAGGAAGCCGGCGAAGCGGCCGGCGGGCCGACCCGGATTCTGCTGATCGATGATTCACTCAGCGTCAGGAAATTCGTGAGCCGGATGCTGGAGCGGGCGGGGTACGTGGTGGATACCGCAGTGGACGGGGAGGACGGCGTCAAGAAGGCGACGCAAACCTCCTATCATGTGATCATCACCGACCTGGAGATGCCGAAATTGAACGGCTACGAGGTCTTGCAGACCCTGCGGCAGCGCCCGCGGACCAAGTCCACCCCGATCATGGTAATGACGACGAGGGCGGGAGAGAAGCATCAACAGGCCGCCATGAGCCTCGGCGCGTCGGGGTATCTGACCAAGCCGGTCGAAGAGCGCGCGCTGGTCGCCGCGGTCGAGCAGTATATCAGCCGGCCGGCCGGTGCAACGAATTGAAGGCACGTAGACGCCCATGAGCCTGCGCGGCAGATTGGACAAAGTCGCCCCCTCGCTGGGCACCATGCAGGTCCTGGTCGTGGCTTGCGGCAGGACGTATCTGGCGATTCCCGGCGCGATTGTGCGCGGGGTCGTCGAGTTCGGCGATGCGGTGGAGGCGCGGATCGTTTCGCTGTTCGGTGAATCGTGCCGCGTCACGGATCTGGCCGCCCGCCTGGGCCTGCCGCCGGCGACGCTGACGCCGGACATGCGGATTATCCTGTGCGGGGAACACCGCGCGCGGCAGGCATGGCGCGTGGATCGGACCCTGGGGATTGAAGACGTGGACCTGCAGCGCATCACGCCGCTTCCGCCCCAATTTGCCGGCGTGGAGCAGAGCTGGTTTACCGGGATGTTCCTGTTCCGCGACACGGTCGCGCTCATGATCAATGCCGGCTGGCTGATGAGTCAGACCATGGACGCGTTTGTCGCGAAAACGCTTGCCGAAGGAGCGATGCTGGAAGAGCAGCATGCCCTCGCCCAGGCTCCGGTGGCGATGGACGAGGCGACGAAACCGCGGGCAGCGGGAAGGAAACGGCCGCGCAAGCCGGCTGAGGCTGCCGCGGGCGAAGCGGCCTCTCTCGATGTGCTTGAAAGTCTGGTGTTGGAGGAATCCACGGATGTTGAGGACAACCAAGCGCCATGGGCAGAAGCCTGAGACGGCCAAGCCCTGGTCGCTCGTGCTGTTCTCGGTCGGAGGGAAGCAGGTGGCGGTGCGCGCCGAGGACATCGGCGGGGTATCGCCGTGGACCGAGGCCATGCCGGTTCCCAGTCTCACGCCCTACGTGAATGCAGTCGTGCGGCAGGGCGACGAGATTCTGCCGGTATTCGATCTGGCCAGGCTCCTGATGGTGCAGGTCCCCAAGGCAGAACGGTTGTGCCTGCGAGCCAAGTGTCAGGATGGGCCCATGGCCGTGTGCATCGATCCCGATGTACCGACGCTGCATCAGGTTGACGCCAAGGCGATTCAACCGGTGTCATCCGGCGCGCCGGGAGTGATCGGGATGTGCTCAATCGGGACTGATGAAGTGCCGATCTATTCGTGGGCGACGTTCGGAACACCCGGCACGCAAGACGTGGCGTAGCGCGGGCAGTTGGTGTCGAGGAAGTGAACGGGAGAACCTGATGGCGAAAGTGTTGATTGCCGACGATAGCATGGCGGTCCGCAAGGTGGCGGAGCGCCTTCTGGTGCAGGCCGGTCTCGAAGTCGCCCTGGCCTCGAGCGGGGAAGAAGCGCTGGCCTGGCTGGCAAAGGAAAAAGCCGACGTAATTGTTTCGGACGTCATCATGCCGGGACGAAGCGGATACGACGTCTGCACGTTCGTCCGATCGCAGGCGGGGCTGGCGGAGACACCCGTCCTGCTGATTTCCGGCATCGTGAACGACGAAGTGACCAAACAGATGGAGCTCTGCCGGGCCAACGGCGTGCTCAAGAAACCGTTCCAGGGGTCTTCGCTACAAGACAAGGTGAAGGAGTTGCTGGCCCAGCGGCAGGAAGGCGCCCCCGCCCCGGCGGCGCCTCCGCCGGAACCGGCTCCGACTGTTGCGCCCCCGCCGGCTGAGCCGGCCTTGGCTTTTTCGGCTCCTCCAACTCCCCCTCCTGCGCCGGAGCCGGTGCAGGTGGCTGCTGCCGCTCCCCCCGTCTTCACGCCGCCGCCTCCGAGTCCGGCTCCGACGTTTGCGCCGCGGGCCGCGCCCGCACCGTCTTTCGACCCCACGCAGACCTCGAAAATTGATTTGTCGCAAACGACGAAGGTCTACCGCATCACGGAAGACAAGCTGCAGGCCTTCCGTCAGGCCGTTGCCCGCGTCAAGGACCTTGAAACCGCTCTGGCTGAGGAGCAGGCGCAGTCGGCCCGTCTCTACGAACAACTGGAAACGGCCGTCCAGCAGGGCGGGGGTGAGAGAGTCCAGCAGCTGGAAGCACTGCTGGCCGAGGAGCAACAGCGCTCTGCACAATTGACGAAACGCGTGGAGGAGTTGGAGCGAGCCCTGGTGGCGGCCAATGACCGGGTCGGCCAGATCGCCAAGCTGCTTCAGCCTGGCAGCTGACCGCCGGGCCATCGTAAGCATAAATCATGGAACCGAACAGCACGACAGATCCCTTCCAGCAGGAGATTATCGCTCTCTTCGCAGCGGAAGCCCAGGAGTGGATCAGTCAGGTGGAAACCGCCCTTCACGAGCTGGAGGCGGGTCCTCCTCAATTCCGATGCGTCAAATTGTTCGAGACGATCCGGAACGGGGTCACGAATCTGGGCGGGTCCGCAGCGACCGTTGAGCGTCCGGATATCGAAAAACTGTCCTATGCCATGCTGCCGCATCTGGAGGCGATTGAGGGACAGGGACGGGTCAGTTCAATAGGCCAATGCGCGGCCCTGCGGGAATCCCTGGAACATCTGGCCACTGCCCTGCAGCGTCTCATTCCCTCGCCTGCGGCTGCCTCCACCGCGACTCAACCGGCTGCGGCTCCTGCAGCAGCGGCCGTCTCGGCTCCGGCGCCATCCGCCGCGGCCACGGCACTGACCGGTCCTATCATTGACGCCCTGGTTGAGCTGCAGCAAAGTCGCGCGGAATCGGCCGAGACGACCCGGGCGCTTGTGGATTCGCTCATTCGCATGCCGGCAGGCGGCACGGGCCAGGGGGTCGTGACCGGCGATCGGGAGGCCATCCTCAGAAATTTGAAGGAGTTGGATGCGCTGGACGCGCGGCTCCTGGCCGATGTCCAGCAGCGGTTGCCGATTATCCAAAAGGCGTTTGGAAGTCTCAAGACAGGCGGGGCCGCTGCGTTCGCGTCGAACGGGAGTCTCGAGGGGGTCCTCCAGGATGTCGTCCGGCTGCGAGACGAGGCCTACGCCGCCGGGGCGTTGGCTGTCATGTCCTTCTTCAAGGGTCTGCATAGCTGGCTCTCGCTGGTTGCCAGGCAACAGATTTCCGTGCAGCCCCAGCGTTACGAGGCCGTCGAATCCAGATTGATGTCGGCGGTGACGATGGCGCAGCAATGGGTTGACGTGGGACGCATGAAAAAAGCGAATGTCGAGCAGTTTTTGGGCAAGTAGTCCTGCCGGACGGTTTTATCGCTGCCGGTCGAGTGTCCTGCGAAGCGCTTGTTGTGATGGAGAACGTGCCCGCCAGGTTCTTGTTGTTGCTGCAGCCCCAACCGATTGCGTCATTGGAGTAACGACGCAACAGGAAATCTAACCGTATGAATTTGCAGGATGGTTACAGCCTAAATTTTGTGCAAGACCTCTAAAAGGGCCTCGTCTCGTGGCAGACCGTGGGCAAGCGCACAAGTCTATCCACAGCGATTCCACAGATTTTGTGGACAGGAAACCTACGTGCGACAGGTTTCAAGACGGGAATCGCCTCTCTGGATGCTGCGTTCGGAGCCGGGAACGGCCAATCGACGCGATAGGCGCGGCAATGCGCCATGCGCGTCATGGAGATGCAGGCCAGGCTGTGCGAAACAGACTCGGGAGGGAGCAACTCGCGTCGACATGCGGCGGTGGACGGCCCCGCCTGGCGAGTTCCGCGATGGAGGCGGCGAATCGCCTGTTGCCTGCCCTGTGTCCGACTGCGTCAGGATGAAAACAAGCAAGGTCAGGAGCGTCCGTTGTCCCGTCTGCGGCGGCAGGACGGCATGGAAGTCGAATCCATGGCGTCCGTTCTGTTCCGAGCGGTGCCATCTGACCGATTTAGGAGCCTGGGCGGCCGAATGGTACCGTGTGCCGGGCCAATCGCTGACAACCCCGGCTGCGTTCGAGGATTCCGAATATTCTCCTGAAGGCCGCCCCATCCGGTAGGTATCCCATGCCCAAACTCGTCACCGTCCAACGGCAGGAAGTGGAGCTGGAAAAAGCGCAACAATATGTGAAGACGCATATGCTGTTTCCTTCCGGCCTGCTGGGATTGATCTGCGTGATATCCTCGGCTGCCGCGCTGGTCTATCAATTCGTGACGGAAACATACGGCGTGCAGGCGTTTGAAGAAACGACCGGGCTCTTGGCGGCGGGCGCTCTGTTGGGGTGGGGACAGACCTGCTACCATCGCTATCTGCTGCGGGAGTTTCCGGGTTATTTTGCCGGTCGCATGAGGGCGTTTGAACGAAAAGGGACGAAGAAGTCCAAAAAGGACATCGCAGCCGTACAGTTGGATCACCGGGGACGGTCACTGGTGCCGCTCGGCTATGTGCTGGGGATCGGGGTGCTGCTGGGACTCTCCGCGCTCAGCCTCTCCAGCGGGGAGGTCGACAAGGTGGCAGCCGTGATGATGCCCTGGGCCGGATTCTTTTGGGCGAAGCTCTTTTTCTGGCGGAGAGTGCTGAGGGGGAAGTAACAGCAAACAGGCGAACGCGCCGAAGGGCGAGGCCTACTTCTTACTCTTGCCTCTAGGCTTCTTGCTCACGCGAGCCGTCCGTGCTTCAAGCGAGCGGACGCGATGTTCCAGGTCGCGCACCTGCTGGCGCAGTTCCGGAAGGCGCGGGATCACCGCCTGGGCCTTGATGGAAACCTCGTGCGGCATGGCCGGGGTGCCGGAAACGATCTGATCGCCCGTGAGGCTGCGGTTGACCCCGGATCGGGCGGCAATCATCACCCGGTCTCCGATTTTGATGTGGTCCGACAGGCCGGCCTGGCCGCCGACGACCACGTGCGAGCCCAGCGTCGTGCTGCCCGCGATCCCCACCTGCGCGACGAGAATGTTGTGTTCCCCCACCGTCACGTTATGAGCGATCTGGACCAGGTTGTCCACCTTGGTGCCCCGCCTGATGACGGTCCGGCCGAAGGTTGCCCGGTCGACGGTCACGTTGGCACCCAGTTCGACATCGTCTTCGATGACGACCGTGCCAGTCTGGGGAATCTTGTGATGGCGGCCCTCGTGCTGCACGTACCCAAAGCCGTCGCTGCCGATCACCGTGCCGCTATGGATGATGACGCGGTGGCCGATCGTGCACCGCTCCCGGACGGCGACATTCGGGTAGAGGAGGCAGTCGTCGCCCACCACGGAATCGTCTCCCACAAACACGCCCGGATAGAGGGTGACTCTGGCGCCGATCTTCACGCGGTCGCCCAGCGTGACGAACGGCCAGATGGAGGCGTCCTGTCCGATCTGGACGCCGGCCCCCTGCGAGATCTCTTGCGCGATGCCGCGGGCCTTGTAGGGAGGCATGAAAAACTGCTGGACAAGGCGCGCAAAGGCGTATTTCGGGTTGACCGCAGCCAATTGGGGGCGGGGAAGGCCGCTCAGGGGTTGGGCGACAACGAAGGCTGCGGCTTTCGATTCTAGCGCCGCCTTTTCGAAGCGGTTCCCGTCCACATAGGCCAGATCGCCAGGCTGGGCCTGTTCCAGGCTGGATACGCCGGATATGACCGTGTCCTCCGCGCCGGTGACCTGCCCGCCAATGGCGCGGGCCAGCTCACCGAGCGTGATGGAACGTGCGGGCCTTCCGGCCATGTGCTACCTCTTTTTCCTGGACGCCGGGCGCTTGGCCGTCGGTTTCGCCGAAGGTTTGGAAGCCGGGATCGCCGGCCTGCCGACCTTGCCTTCCACGTAGGCGATCACGTCTGAGACCTTCGCCAGTTTTTGGAGGTCCTGATCGGGAATCTGCAAGTCGAAGGTCTCCTCGATCTTAAACAGCAGCTCGATCGTGGCCATCGAGTCCAGACCCAGATCCTCCCGCAAGGCATGGCGCGCCTCGATGGACGCGGGATCGCGTTTCAGGTACTCGCCCAGGGCGGTTCGAATGAGGACGGCGATGTCGGATTCAGGGGTCATGCGTGAACTCGTTAACCAAAGATGTTGAGCCAGTTAGGCCCGTTGAGCCTGTCAAGAAGATGAACCGGCCAAACCGGCAAAACGGGCTCAACCTCATCAACGCACATACTTCTTAAAGACCACGGCGGCATTATTGCTGCCGAAGCCGAAGGCATTCAAGAGTGCGATCTTGATGGGACGCTCCTGCACGTGTGTCGAGATGCCCGGGAGGGCGCAGGCCGGATCAGGGTCCTCGTAGTTGAGCG
>DASWIN010000149.1:0-2580 GCA_036397655.1 Nitrospiraceae bacterium
CAATACGCCAGCGGAAAGAAGTGCAGTCAGGTCCGTGTGCACGGCCTTGACGTCCCTCCCGACCCGGCGCGCAGCTTCGCGGACGGTGATTGGCCCAGCGCCACACATTGCCTTAAGCAGTTCCCAACGCTTTGCCGTGAGGACCTTCCAGAGCAACTCGGGGCTGGCGAAGGAGATCCGATCCGTCTTCTGTGCCTTTCCGGTCTTCCACGCCTGAGCAAACTCGGCCATGGACTCCTCGGGCGTACGAACATCAAGAGTCACTATCTTCACGGTTGATCCTTTCAATGTCGCGTTGGAAGGAGGCAAGTAGCTTCTCGACGGTGTCGAAGGCATAGCGCGTTTCCTTGTCCCTGAAGTGCTTGTGATCGCCCTTGCCAGACTCGTTGTCATACCTGAGTACGCAAACCCCGTCCACGACATAAGCGAGCCTGTATCTGTACGAGTGTGTGGAGCCTGGCAACGGTGCGGAAAGTTGCCAGAGCACGAGTTCCGCGAAAGCTGTCTCGCTGTACGATATGCGTCGCCGGAACAGCTCGACAGCTTTCATGTTGGCCAGCGTGACAACAAGGGTCGGCGTTGTCAATGCAAACAACTCACCGGGTCCGGCTTGCGCCATTGCGCATCGTGAGTCGCGGCGGCGATAGGCCGGCTTGCTCGCGGGAGCCTGGCCGAGGCGCCACGGTTTACGCCGAGGCCCTGGCGGCTTTGCGTCAGGCGGTCTTCGCGAGGTCGTATGGCGAGGCGGGACGGGTCCCCTCACCCTGGCCCTCTCCCGCGGCGGGGAGAGGGGACTTGGTCCCGGGCACTGTAGCCCACGGGGCGGAGCGGCGGACGGCGGGCCAGATGGGGCGTTCCAGGGTGCGGGCGAGCTGGCGGGCGCGCACCTCCATGCCGGCGTAGCCGAAGTCGCGCTCCTGGTGGAGGTCCAGGAAGGGCAGCCGGGCCTTGAGCGCCGTCGATGTTGCGGCCGCCGGCGATCACGATGTCGATGCGCAGGTCGCGCACCCTATCCAGGAGGGCGCGGGGGTTGCCGTCCTGGATCCCCTTGGCGTGTGGCCCATTCCCAATCCGGTTCCCGGCCAGCAGAATGGCGGAGGGTCCTTTCGGCATCGTGCTGGCGGATCGCCCTTCGGGCCTCCGCCCTATGGGAGGCAGGCGTAGCACGGAACGCCGCAGGCGGGTGCGCCCTTCTCCAGGCAGGCACACGACCCAACGGCGGATCACAGCCTCCATCACCGCCGGCCACATTGACCTCGCGGCGCGCGGCCACCTAGTCTTACGGGTAAGATCGGACCGCAGGAGGCTCTATCATGTCGAACATCGCCACAACCCGGATGTCTTCCAAGGGGCAGGTGGTCATCCCGGAGGAGATCCGGAAGAAGCTAGGGTTGAAGCCGGGAGATCAGTTCGTGGTCGTGGGCGGCAAGGACGCGTTGGTGCTGAAGTCGATCTCCGCCCCCTCCCTGGAAGATTTCGACGAGCTGATCGCAGAGGCGTCACGACAGGCGAGGCGCGCCGGCCTCAAACGGTCCGACATCACCGCGGCTGTGGCCCGGGTGCGGGCCAAGCGGTGAGGATCGTCCTCGACACCAACGTCCTCATCTCCGGCCTCTTTTTCACAGGACCACCGCGGCGAACCCTCGCGGGATGGCGGAGCGGGCGCGTGCCGCGGATTCTCTCCGAGGCGATCCTCGACGAGTACCAGAGGGTGGGAGAAGAGGTCGCCGCACGCTACAGTGGCGTCGACCCAGGCCACTTTCTGTCGCTCGTAGCCCTACATGGCGAGCTGTGTGTAGCGCCTCCGCTGGCAGAGCGCGTCTGCGAAGATCCCGACGATGACCAGGTCCTCGCCTGCGCCGTCGCGGCAGGCGGCAAGATGATCGTCAGCACCGGCGCCTTCAAGCTGCGCAACGGCCAGGCGGTGGTAGTCGACAACACCCTCTCCCCCGACTTCCAGCTCACCCCGGCGCCGGAGGATAGCTAGGCAAGTTTTTGGCCGCAGATTTCACAGATTTGCACAGATTTCTTCACATCGAGACGCAAAGGCGCGGACGTGGCGGCAGCGTGAGTGAGCGTTCGGGAAGTTAGCGGCTACCCCTGCCGCGGCAGCCTGGGACGGTGACGGAATCCCTTCGACAGCAGGTAACTGCCAATAGCACCGGTAACGCTCCCCTGCGCCTCCGCGTCTCCGTGCGAGCCGAGAATCAATCTGCGTCAATCTGCGAAATCTGCGGCAAAAAGATCCGAGCACCCCCTCCCCATAACCCGTAGCCACCATGGCCTTCACCGATCTCTTCATCCACCGGCCGGTGCTCGCGCTGGTCGTGAGCCTGGTGATCATCATCGCCGGGCTGCAGGCGATCCGCACCCTCAACGTGCGGCAGTATCCGCGCAGCGAGAACGCGGCGGTGACGGTGACCACGGTCTACGTCGGCGCCAGCGCCGACCTGGTGCGCGGCTTCATCACCACGCCCCTGGAGCGCGCCATCGCCGCGGCCGACGGCATCGACTACATGGAGTCCCAGAGCGCCCTGGGCCTGTCCACCATCACCGTGCGCCTGAAGCTCAACTACGACC
>DASWIN010000150.1:0-4317 GCA_036397655.1 Nitrospiraceae bacterium
GCGTCTTGGCCTGGCTCACGAAACGGGTCGCGGTGGCGGGGTGAGCGGGCCCGGGGCGGGCGCTCGCCCGTCCCGGGTGCGGTCATCGGCGCCCGGTCGTCCCTATTGGCTGGCGACCCGGGCGTCCCAGGCGGCGTTCCAGACCCCCTTGTCGCGCATCCACCGCGCGAGCCCGGGATGAACTTCGACGAAATCGATGGACGACGCCACGCCCCGGGCCTGCATGGCGGGCATGTCGGCGGCGATCTGGGCGAAGTCGGCGCTGGCCTTGGCGAGCTCGGCGGCGTTCTTGTGGATCACGTCGAGCATACGGTAGACGTCGTCCGCGGGCACCTCGAGCCCCACGTGGAAGCCGTAGTAGAAGGGCAGCAGCTTCACGGTTTCGGTATAGGTGTCCTTGCCGAAAACCTTCGGGCGGACGTCGACGATGCCAAAGCCCGCCTGCTCGAGCTTCGCGGCCTCCTCGGCGCTCGGATTCAGGGCCGCCCAGTCCGCGGCCAGCGAGGCCTCGGTGATCCACGGCGCCGTGGCCGCCTCGGCGTTGGTGTAAATGATGTATGCCTTCAGGTCGCCCTGCTGCAGCAGGGAGCCGACCGACGCGAGATCCACCTCCACGTACTCGTGCTTTACCCCGAGGGTCGAGAAGGCCCGCTCGAGCTGGGCGCGCACGTCCCAGGGGAGCGGTCCGGTGAACACCCGCTCACCACTGAGGTCCGCCCACCGCCGGTACTTGTCCTTGTCCCGGGAGTGGACGCCGACGCCGACCTCCACCGTGAAGGTCCAGAAGGACTGCACCGGCGTGCGACGCATCTGTTCCTTGAAGCCCTCGAAGCGGGCGATGTTGTTGGCGAGTTCGTAGAAGGCCACGTCGGCGCCGTAGTAGCCCTCGAACTTGCCCATCGCGTAGCCCTTTACCGTAAGGATGGCGCCGGGGGCGGGCTGGGTGGTGACCTCGTAGCCGGTCCACTCGCGGTTCAGGACCTGCTCGAGGTGGGTGAGGGCGCGGTGACCGGAGGAGCCGACGGCGGAGGTTCCCCACGGGATCTCCTTGGCCTCGGCGGCCGTAGCGGTGACGGCCAGGGCGGATACCAGGCCTGCGGCCAGGGCGGTTATCGGTTTCATAATCATGGAAATTCCCCTCGGGTGGTTGTCGACGGGCCGTCTCTCGACCCATGGGTTGTTGTCGAGCGCTCATCCGGCAGACCTGAACCGCCGCACCGGACGAAACCAGGGAAAACAAGCTATTCGGGCTCCGGGATCGTGTCAAGCGAGCGGCTGGGGGCGGATCCGGCCCCCTGGGGCGTACCTGACGCCCGCCGGCCATCCGGCCGGATCCATTGCCTTTTGCCTTGATGCATATCAAGGACGCCGGCGTGGCCCGTGGATATCGTCATCTCCGATATCCTGAACGTCCCTTTGAGCCCCATGGAACTGGTCTGCCCTGCCGGCAATCTGCCCGCCCTGCGCGCGGCTATCGATAACGGCGCCGATGCGGTTTACATCGGTTTCAGGAACAACACCAATGCCCGCAATTTCCCCGGACTGAATTTCAGCGCCAACGAGGTTGCAAGCGGCGTCGCCTACGCAGGAGAACGGGGCAAAAAAGTTTTCCTGGCCATCAATACCTATCCCTATCCGCACTACTGGCAGGAGTCCATCGAGACCATCGACACCGCCGCGGATCTGGGCGTCGATGTGATGATCCTCGCGGATATCGGGTTGATGGAATATGCCTCAACGCATCATCCCTACCTTCGCCTGCATCTTTCGGTACAGGGGTCGGCCACCAATCGACACGCCATCGATTTTTATTATCGAAATTTCGGCATCAAACGCGCCGTAGTGCCACGTGTCTTGTCGTTGACCCAGGTCCGGCGTTTGATCAAGGCGAGCCCGGTGGAAATTGAAGTATTCGGCTACGGCAGCCTTTGCGTGATGGTGGAAGGCCGCTGCTCGTTGTCTTCCTATGTAACGGGCAAATCCCCCAACAGTGCCGGCGTCTGCTCACCGGCGGAAGCGGTACGCTGGGTGGAAGGCTCGAACTCGAGAGACGTTTACCTCAACAACGTGCTGATCAACCGGTACCACGAGGGCGAACCCGCCGCTTACCCCACCCTGTGCAAGGGCCGTTTCGAGGTGGACGGGGAAGTGTTCCATTCACTGGAAGAACCCGCCAGCCTGAACGTACTGGAAATTTTGCCCCAACTTGTCCGAAGCGGCGCCGCCGCCATCAAGGTGGAAGGCAGGCAGCGAAGTCGCGCCTACGTTGCCAGGGTAACCCGGACCCTGCGTGCGGCACTGGATACCTGTTTGCAGGATCCCGAAAGGTTCCAGGCCAGCCAAGAGTGGGTTGCCGCCCTTAACGAAATGTCAGAAGGCACCTGCCACACCCTCGGGGCCTACGATCGACCATGGCAATGAAAATCAGCATCGGACCAATCCAGTATTTCTGGCCGAGGAAACAGGTATTCGATTTTTACGACAAAATGCGCGACTCGGCCGCGGATATTTTTTACCTGGGCGAAACGGTTTGCTCCAAGCGGCGGGAGCTTAAGCTGGAGGACTGGCTTGAAATCGCGGAGAGGCTGAGCGATAGCGGCAAGGAGGTGGTGCTTTCCACGCTGACCCTGCTCGAGGCTGAATCCGAACAGGGCGTATTGAAGCGTATCGTGACTAACGGCCGCTACAAGGTGGAAGCCAACGATATGGCGGCGGTGCGATTGCTGACGGCCAATTCAGGTCATTTACAAAATCCAGCGTTCGTGGCCGGACATAGCATCAACATCTATAACGGCCAGACGCTGAACTATCTGGCCGCGCGTGGTGCATCGCGCTGGGTGGTTCCGGCAGAGCATGATCAAAAGGCGATAACCGCTCTACAGCAAGCGCGACCCGATGGCATGGAAACCGAATTGCTGGTGTTCGGTCGCCTGCCGCTGGCGTTCTCGGCTCGCTGTTTCAGCGCCCGAGCAGCCAGGAGGCCGAAAGACGACTGCGGCTTCGTTTGCAGACAGGATGCGGGCGGCAAGACGTTGATGACCCAGGATCACAATCCATTTCTGGTATTGAACGGCATTCAGATCCAGTCCGCAGCGACCCAGAATCTGTTGTGGCATGCCGATGAAATCAGCGAAATGGGCATCGATATCGCGCGAATTTCACCCCAGATAGAAGGTATGCAAAAGATCATTGCTACGGCTCGAGGAATTTTCGACGGTGAACTGGGCAAGGAAAGCGGTTTGTCAGCGATCAGCCGATTCCAAGCCCATGGCGGTTGCGACGGCTACTGGCGCAAGACCGCCGGGATGGATGCCATGGAACCCAACCGGCTTATCGGTTAACGCGACGGATAATATCGAATGCCGCGCATGCACTGACGAACGAGATCGATGAATCTTATGGCGATCCCGGCGAGAGGCGAAGGCAAGACGGTATCCAGGTGGGCATCCAGGTTGAAGTCGAGCGAATCCAACAGGTTTTTTACGTGGAGCCCGGTTTCCGTTTCCCCTTCGATGTCCAGTTGGCGTGTAAAGAACAGCGTATCCGGATCTTCCTTGCGGCTCGCCAGCCTGAGAAAGTCCTTGAGATTACCGGCAATAATCACGTCCGGCCGGCACCGCGAGTCAGGCTCCAGACCGGCAGCTTTGAAAAGAAAATGCAACTGGCAGGGAACGTCCTTTACGTGCAGCGCGACCCTTTTGCCATCGATTTCCGCAAAGCGGGACGTGATGTTCTGCCCGCGAAGGACGTGATTGAAGGTGGCGGCGAGCACACAACTGTGAACACTGTCCGGCACCGTGAACAGAAACATCCTCAACGGAAACAGCGCGGGATGCATAAGGGATATCCTGCAACAACAGCTTGGGTCGGTTATATAGCGTATCAGTCGCCGAGCAACGCCATGCGTGACGTGGATCAACAACCTGAAAAGAACAACAGTGCGCTCGCAGCCGAGGCGACAATGACTTTTAAAGGAACCTCTGATTTGCCGGCCTCGAGCTACGTAATGACCGGCTTCTTTTTCCACCAGGCGCACCTGGCACAGACCAAGGGCTGGCCGCTGACGCTCATCGCGGGAAGTTTCACGGCGTGGGCACTCGCCAGTGTGGTGGCGGCGCTTATCACCGGCGATCTCGTGGACCGCCGGGGAGCGACGCGGATGATGCCGTTCGCCCCGGTGCCCATGTGCGCCGGCCTGGCGGCGCTGTCGGCGACGGACAGCCCGCTGGCGGCGCCGGTCTACCTGGGTCGCGGGTATCTCCCAGGGCGTGCACATGACCGTGCAGGGCGCCCTGTGGGCCGAGATCTACGGCGTGC
>DASWIN010000151.1:0-3296 GCA_036397655.1 Nitrospiraceae bacterium
CAAAGTTTCGGCGCATTCGCTGCGGCGGTGAGTTAGAGGCCGAAATCCAACATTCTGGCCGGTTCCGTCGGCTCTACCCCAGAGAGCAGACTTTGTGTAGAAGTCAAACATGCGTCGGCTCGTGACCGAGGCCGTGTGGAAACGCGCTGCTGCCGATAACGGTCGCTGTTTTACGTGTGCAGTGATGACGCGCGCGGGCAGGCGGGCGTGGTCAGGCGGCGATGGCCCTCATCAGCGGTCTGACCCCAAAGATGTTGATCATTCGCTTTAGATTGTAGGCGAGCACCTGCAGGCTCATCTCGGTTTTGACTTTTTCAAGTGTCCTGGTCAGGAAATGGGTGGTGCCCATCCATGCCTTGAGGGTCCCGAACGGATGTTCGACGGTCTGCCGGCGGATGGTCATGGCGTCCGGCATTCGGTCGAGCCTGGCCTGCATCTTGTCGAGCACGCCCTCGTGCTCCCAGCGCTTCACGCGCTTGACCTTGTCGGGCGTGCATCTGGGTTTGAGCGTGCAGGTCGAACAGGCCGTGAGGTTGCGGTAGTGGTCGATATTGTCCCGGCGGTCTGAGCGAACCTTCCCCTTGGTCAGGTATTGGCCCGCCGGGCAGGTGTAGCGGTCATTCTCGGCGTCGTAAATGAAATCCTGCCCGGTGAAGAGGCCGCGCTTGGCATTGCCGGAAGTCAGCGTCTTGGGAACGCAAGGCAGCACGCCGGATCCCTCACAAGCCAGCACCTCGTCGCCGTTGTAATAGCCCCGGTCTGCCACCACAGTGATTTCCTCGCATCCAGTTGCATCGCGGGCCTTGCGGCCCATGGAGGCCAGTTGTGCCCGATCGCTGCCGACATTGGTCACCTCGTGCGCGACGATCAGATGGTGCTCGGCATCGACGGCCATCTGGACATTGTAGCCGACAATGCCGGTTCCCTTGCCGCTGGTCGCCATCGACCGGGCGTCGGGATCAGTGAGGGAAACCTGCTTGTCGGGCGCTGCCTCCACCTGCCATCCCATTTCCTTGAGGGACTGCATCTGCCGCCGCAGGCCTTCGATCTTCTCCTTGAGGTGGGCTGTTTTTGCCTCGGCCACATCGCCGTCCTGCCGGTCGGCGCGGTCCAAGGCAGCCAGGTAGCGCGCGATGCTGGCCTCCACCTGCTCGATGCGTTTGGCGACCTTGGCCACCGTGAAGTTCTTGTCGCGGTTATTGACGGCTTTGAACTTGCTCCCATCGATGGCCACGACGGCCTGGGTGAACAGGTCGAACTGGCGACACAGCACGACGAATTGCGCGCAGGCCGCGCGGATCGCCGGTCCGTTGTCGCGACGGAAGTCGGCGATCGTCTTGAAGTCCGGCATCAGCCGGCCGGTCAACCACATCAGCTCGATGTTGCGCTGGGTCTCCCGTTCGAGCCGCCGGCTCGACTGGATGCGATTGAGATAGCCGTAGAGATAGATCTTCAGCAGCGTCGCGGGATGATAAGCCGGCCGCCCGGTCGCTTCCGGTACCACGCCGGCAAAGCCCACCGCTCCCAGGTCGAGTTCGTCAATGAAGAAATCGATGACGTGGACCGGATTGTCCTTCGTCACATAGTCTTCCAAGCTATCGGGCAGCAGTGTCGCTTGCCGCCGATCCTCACCTTCAACGAAACGCTTCATTCCGACCCCCCACTGATCGGAATCACTCTACCAGATCAACGCGTTTTCACACAGGCTGGACCCTACTTGGACATTCGGGTAGCAAGTCAATGTGACCAAAAATACCAAAGGTTCTCCCAAACCCTAGTTGAGAAAGGGGGGAGCGAGTTCTCGCGCTCCCCCAAAGGCCTGCGGCTGCTTTCCCCTTTACGGCGTCAGCAGTAGCTTGTCGGTAGTAGCCTGACCGCGCGGCCAGAGGATTTGGGCGTTCTCGGGCAACTGGTCTGCGTGGTCGTACTGGATGACGAAGATCGGTACCTCTGGCCACTGCTGGAAGGCCCAGGCGGGCTCTTTCTTGGCCGGGAAGTGAATGGTGCCACGGGTGCCTTCCCACTTCAGGCTACGCAGCGCCTCGATGATTTTGCCCCGATCGGCCGATCCCGCCGCCTTGATCGCCTCCGCGATCACCATGATGCCGTCGTACCCCTCCATGGCGACCGAGTTGGCTGGCCGACCCGTGGCCTTTTGATAGGCCTCGCTAAAGGTCCGCGACAATGGCGTATCCGGCTTGCCCGGCAGGCCCGCCGGGTTGCCGATGACATAGACGCCATCCTTGCCCATGGTCTTCCAGAACTCGGGCTCTAGCACATCGGCACCGGCCGCGAAGACCGCGGTCGTCTTGGTCGGCGCGAGGCCCAGATCATGCGCCTGACGCAACATCTGCAGCAAGCCCGCCCCAGTGAAGCCGGCGATTAGCAGGTCGGGCTGCGGATCACCCCGCTTGAGCTGAAGCAGCTGAGGCGTGAAGTCGGTGACCGTGCGCTCGGCGGTGAACGACGTCACCTTGGCGCCGGTGCCTTCCAGGTTCTTCTTGAACACGTCGATGACACCAAGGCCCCAGTCGGAGTTTTCGCCGATGATGGCGACGTGCTTGAAGCCGACAGCCTTCACCCAATCGGCGGCAACCGAATAGACGAGCGAGTTGGCCACCGTGATCCGGAAGACTTCCGGGATTTGCGCGCCGGTCACATTGTCGGACCAGCACTCGCCGGCGATGAAGGCCATTTCGTACTTGTGCGCCACCGGGCCGACCGCGGCACAGACCGCGCTGTGAGCACTGCCGGTGACAGCCACGACATTTTCCTTGGAGGCCAGCCGTTCAAAGGCGGCAACGCCTTTTTCCGGCACGCCCGAGGTATCTTCGATAAAAAGTTCCACCTGCATTCCGAGGACACCGCCAGCGGCGTTGAGGTCTTCAACGGCAACCTTCATCCCGTCGCGCAGCGATTCGCCCGTCTGCACGCCGCCCGGCGGCGTCAATGGAGCGATACCGCCAATCTTGATGGTCTCGGCACCTGTCGCTGGAGCCTGAACGGTCAAGACCATGGCACCGGCCATGACAACGGCACCGGACGCCAGCATGAGCCGGCGACCGATGTGTAATAGCTTCCCTGTGTGCGCGGCTTTCATTTTCATTTCTCCTGTTCGTCGAAAGCACGTGTGTTGCGGGCAACCCCCGCCAAGCCCAGGGTATCAAACCCACGGGCTCGCCAAATCGGACCTGAAACCAACCCAATGATCGTTTTTGGGCCTAACGCAACAAAGTGACAGAATATCCGTGAGCATGGCGAAGATGGAGACGATTTCGCGCGCAATTATCAGCGAA
>DASWIN010000152.1:0-3391 GCA_036397655.1 Nitrospiraceae bacterium
CTCGAATCGGCGGCAACGGCCTCGCACCCAGATGGACGGCAAGGGTCCGCATGAGCTTGTCCGCCTTTGCCGTAATCCTCACGGTGCAGAGCAGGCCGGGGCTTGTCGGACCATAGACAGCCAGTCGTGTGAGTCGCCCGAGGGCGCCTACGTCACGGAGCCATCCACTGGATGGATCGTTCAGCAGCCGATCGTCCGCCGGCCTAGCCGCATCGTAGAGAATGTCCGGATTCGCTTCTGTCCCGGTGAACTGGGACTGCCCGGCCGCATCGAAGAACGACGGGTGGCCGTCGGATCCCTCCTGGCGCATGGCAAACAGCGCACGGCCCGGCCCGGCAGGCGCCGATGCAGGATCATGGAACCACTGCATGACCAGGTCGGCGCCGGCCTCGGCGAGATGCCGCGCGACGGCCTCATCGCGCGCTGCCGCCACGCTTTCGATCTCCTGCGCCGCCACATTCAGCGAGACCGTCCCCAGCATGGAGAGGATCACGATGATCAACTCGGCGCCGATCAGCGCCGCGCCCTGTTCGTTGTTGCTTCGTCGCATGACTTCCTCCTTCTGGTTCCAATGTCACTGACCACGAAGTCCGATGTCCTGTACCACCGGCGCCGGATCTCCGCCGACAGCCGCCTCGACGCGGAGACGGGCCACTCGGGATGGATGAGTCGTCGGCGCGCCGTCCCGATCGAGATAGTTCAACTGAAACCTGGTGATCTCCCCGATCAGCGGATTCGCGCCGCCGTCCACGGCACGCATCACGCGTGCCATCCCGTCCCGCTCCGTTTTCACGTAGTACCGCACGCGATTGACCACGCGCACCTCGCTGCCTGCCGCAAAGTCGTGTTCCAACGGAGCCGTGACGCTCAGCAGCGCTTTGTGCCCGTCGCGGGCGAGCCGGCCTTCGGCGCAGCGTTCCCGGTCGCAGACCAGAATCCGTTTCCCTTTAGACCAGCCGGTTCCGCTAATCACCGGCAGATCCTGCTGGACGGATGAGACCGAATTCGTCAGCGTCGTCACCAGGCCGCCGAGGTTGGCCTCGAACTCGATCTCCTGACGGCCCGCCACCGTAAGCGGAGCACCGGTTGGAGGCGACGCCGTCCCGGCAGCGCGCACTTCATCCTCCAGCACCTTGAGCCCGATCCGCAGGTCCTGCGCCCGCGCCGCCGCCACGTGCTGCTTCGAGAGCCGGCGCTCGAAATGATCGAGCGACTGGAGCGTGGCCGCCAGCACCACCAACCCGGCGGCCATCGCGATCATGACTTCAGCCAGGCAGGCCCCGCCACTGTTCATGATCGCCCGATGGCTCATCGTGTCCCCACATACCGCGGATTCGCCCGCAACGTTCCTACCGTGACGTCATGCCACCGTCCCTGGCCGGCCGGATAACGCGCGCGCGCCGTGATGACCGCCGATCCCCAGGCCTGCACCAGACCGCCTCGATCCGGCCGCACGGTCCACTCAAGCACAATGCCATCCCGCTCGACCCTCGCGGTGTAGAGTCCGTCACCCGCCTGTTTGTCTGGCACCTGACCGTCATCCCGCATCAAGACGTCCGGTCGGCCGTCCCCATCCAGATCGTCCGCGAGCAGCGCCTGCCATGGCGCCGCGCGTTTGGCCTCGAGCCGAGACTCCGCCAGGGCCAGCGCGCGTGTGCCGATCGTGCCCTGGCGCAGCCCGTAATCCGACCACTGGAATGCGCTCATGACGCCGAGAATCCCGAACGCGAGCACGACCATGGCCATCATGACTTCAATTAAACTGAATCCGGATTGACGCGCTGGCCTCATCGCCGATGCCTCCAAGGAGTTCCTGCCGGCACAGGTCAGAGCTGCGACACGCGGCCGATCAGGCTGACGGTGAGCTGCCATCGCTCCTGCTGCCTGTTCTTGAGCGTGATGGTGGTCGGAGACGCCGCGCGGCCGCTCGGATGGAATACGATGTCGGCTCCGTTGGAGAGCCGCTCGACCGTGATGCCTTTTTCGCGGAAATCGTACTCCCGGAGCTTCCGGCCCGGGGCCATGACCGGTTCGACCCGCATCGTGGCCGTGCCCGGCTCGAGCACCACGCGAAGGGGCTCCCGCCGCATGATCGCAAGATAGCGGGCGGCGCGCAGCTCGTTCGCCAGGTCCGTGGCCACAACCCGTCCCTGCTGCTTGGCGGTCGCCGCCAGCAAGCCCGCTCCTGAAAAAGCCGTCATGACGAGGATTATTGCCATGACCATGACGATCTCGATTACACTCTTGCCCTGTTCGTTCATCGTTCCCTCCATACCAAGCTTCGCTTGAGCCGCTCGCTCATCATCGCCTCATCGTAATTGACGCGAGCGGAGAGCGTCTGCGACCCAACGGCTTGTCAGTTGTTGGTTGTTCCTCCGTGCCAGCGCCGACCGAAATTGGCGACGCCCGGCGACATGTCTTCCAAGTCTCATGCCGAACGATGAACCAGCAGGCCAACGCGTGAACACGACACGGCCTGTCTCTAAACCCGCGATTGTGCGGAAAAGATCTTTTGGACGGGGACGGACCCTGCATCGAGCCTCCATGTGCTCGCACCCTGGTTCGGATACAGCGTCCGCTGGTTTGGATACGGGAGAGCCGTCAGGAGAGGGAGCGCCCGACCGTCAGGGAATGAAAAAGCCTTCGTACCAGGATTTGATCTCGCGGAAGAAGAACATGGCCACGACAGCGCCGAGCGCCAGAAACGGACCAAAGGGAAGATACTGATCGCGACGCAGCCGCTTGAGCGCAATCAAGGACAGCCCGGTTACTGAGCCGGCGAACGCGCCGACCAGCACGGTCAACAAGACCGGCTCCCAGCCCAGGAATGCGCCGACCATCGCCAGAAGCTTGATGTCGCCACCGCCCATCCCCTCCTTCCCGAACAGGTAGGGACTGATCCAGGCCATGAACCAGAGCAGCCCGCCGCCCAGGAGCACGCCGAGCACCGAATTGAGAAGACCGGTAGGCAGGACCGTGGCGGCGCACAGGATGCCCAGGGGAATGCCCGGCAACGTAATGCGATCCGGAATGATCTGATGATCGAAATCGATGAACGTCACCACCAGCAGGGCTGAGAACAGCGCGGCGTAGGCGGCCGCGGACCAGCCGAGCCCGAACTGCTGGACAATCCAGACGTACCCGAATCCATTGACCGACTCGACGAGGGGATAGCGAAACGAGATGGGCGCCCGGCAGGCACGGCAGCGCCCGCGCAGCCATAGGAAACTCAGCATCGGGACGTTGTCGTACGGCGCGATCCGGCCGCCGCAGGCGGGGCAGCGCGACGACGGCCATACGATGGATTCGTGCCGGGGGAGACGGTAGATGCAGACGTTGAGAAAACTGCCGATCGTGGCCCCGAACAGACCCACGGCGACATATACGAAGA
>DASWIN010000153.1:0-1959 GCA_036397655.1 Nitrospiraceae bacterium
GTTCGCAATCTTGAAGAGGACGTAAAAGCGCGCCTGAAGCGCCGCGCCGAGCGCCACGGGCGCAGCATGGAAGAGGAAATTCGCCACATCCTGCGCAACGCGGCGCGGGAGGAAAACCGGCCCGTGACCAGGCTCGGCGCACGCATCGCGGCGCGATTCAAGAGGACGGGGCTGACGGTGGATCTGCCGGAATTGCGCGGGCAGTCAGTGCGTTCGGCCGACTTCGAGAAGTGATCATTCTTGATACCAACGTGTTATCAGCGCTGATGCGCAAGACGCCGGAGGCAGCGGTGGTGTCGTGGCTGGACCGCCAGCCGGCGGAATCCATCTGGATCACCAGCATTACCCTGTTCGAGGCTCGCCTGGGCCTCGCCCTGCTGCCCGGCGGGCGGCGGCGGAGGACATTGGAGGCGGCGTTTGCCCGGCTGATGGCGGAGGACCTGGAAAACCGCGTGCTCGATTTCGACAGCGCCGCGGCGACGGAGGCCGCATCGCTGGCCGCCGAGCGACAGAAGGCCGGACGGCCGGTGGACATGCGCGACACCCAGATCGCCGGCATTGCGCTGGCGCGGCACGCCACGCTCGCTACGCGAAACCTGCGCCATTTCCGGGATCTGAAGGTGCCGGTGGCCGATCCCTGGGAAGCTCGGGACGATCAATGAAGCAAGGGGAAAGAGGTCAAGTCTCACATTGCAACATCTAAACGGTTTTGAACGAGCTGCGGCGAATTTCAATGCCGCATGTGAGACCTGACCGAGTCGCCTCGGCTCCTGTAGGCCTCGGCTCCAGTAGGAGCGGGTGCCAGGGCGCGAACCGAATTGAAAGATGGCGCGGCTTAAACAGGCCCGACACACCTGCATCTGGAGCAGCAATGCCCTTTGGAACCTGCTGCCGGCGGCGCGGGGATCGAACATGAAAGCATTTACACGGATCACCACCGACCCGCAGGTCATGGGAGGCAAGCCGTGCATCCGCGGACTTCGGGTTACCGTCGGAACTGTCGTAGGCCTCGTGGCTGCAGGCCGAACGACGAAAGAAATTCTCGAACTGTATCCATACCTCGAGGAACCCGATATCGCCGAAGCGCTCTCTTACGCCGCATGGCGTGCTGAAGAAATCGAGGTCCCGATCGCGCGTGCGTGAAGATCCTTATCGACATGTGCCTGTCCCCGTCATGGGTACCTGTGCTCGAGCGCCATGGTTTTTCCGCTGTCCACTGGTCGGCCGTTGGTGATGGTCGAGCGCCGGACGCGGTGGTGCTCAAGTGGGCACATGACAACGGGCACCTCGTGTTCACCAACGATTTGGATTTTGGAGCCATCCTCGCGGCTACCCGCGCAACCGCGCCAAGCGTTATCCAAGTCCGCACCCAGGACGTAGCCCCTGAGCATCTGACTGCTCTCGTCCTTCGCGCCCTTCGGCAGCATGAGGCAATCCTCCAGCAGGGCGCTCTAATCACCGTCGACGAGGCTCGCCTGCGTTCGCGCATCCTTCCGTTAGTTCCATAGGGCTTACCGTCCTTGGCCGTTTCCCTCGTGATTTATGAACTGGGCTGGCGCCAAGGCGCGGGTGATGGGTGGTACCTCTTTGTTGTGGTCCTAAATATGGCCTATATTTGGCACGTATTTCAAACCGAGGGCAGCCCGTCATGAAGCTCAGCGAATCCGTGAAGCCGATCAGCTACTTGAAGAGCCACACGGCCGAGGCCGTGCGCAACGTGGCGCAAGGGCGTCAGCCGATGATCATCACCCAGCACGGCGAGGCCAAGGCCGTGCTCCAGGACATCACGGCGTACGAGCAGACCCAGGAGTCCCTGGCGCTGCTCAAGATGCTGGCCCTGAGCTCGAAGAGCCTGGCTGAAGGCCGCACCAGGCCCGTTAAAAAAGCGTTTGCCGATGTGCGCCGCCGGTCTACGGAACGGGCCGGGTGAGACGCTACCGCGTCCGGATCATCGAGGAC
>DASWIN010000154.1:0-4088 GCA_036397655.1 Nitrospiraceae bacterium
CAGGCAAGGAAAGAGAGGACGGCTGATCCGATAAAAACGGGCTTGTAACGAATAGGATTCCCCTGCCGATCGCCCGGTGAGACGCCAGATTGCGTCCTGCGAAGCGCTTTTTTACTTCACCTATCGGTTGGTAAGGTTCAAACTCCCCTGTACAAGGGGTTTTTCAAAGGTCCCCTAGAGTATCTCCAGCTCCTTCAGCTTGGCCTCCGGGACCACACCGTTGACCCAGCCGCGCTCGGCGTAGTATTCCTCGAGCATCTCGTCCAGCTCGCACACGTGGCCCATGGATCCGGGCCCGTTGCTGGGTTCCTTCAGGAAGCGCTCAGGCAGGTAGTCGCTGCCCTCGCCGAAGCCGTTCAGGTTGTTGTAATAGCGCTCCAGGTTCCAGACTCGCTCGCCCACCTTCAGCAGGTAGTCGGTGTCCGCTTCGATCCCGGTGACGGCTGTGAACTGGCCGGCAAAGGTGTCCAGCGAGTTGGCGAACGTGGCGAACTTGCACACGTCCAGGCAGTCGGTCATGGTATGCACGTGCTGGAAGATAACCACCAGCTTGCCCTTGCCCTTCCACTCCAGTGGGTCGGTGATGGAGGCCGGCCCGAGCACGTTGCCGATGACTTCCGCCGCTGGCGTGTAGGCGCGCAGGTGGCACGCCCCGCGGTTGCTGGTGGCATAGGCCAGGCCCATCCCCTTGATCCCGCGCGGGTCGTACGCCGGGATCGCCAGGCCTTTCACCGTCATGGAGATCTCTGGGTGGCCGAAGTATTTGGCAGCCCGTTCGGTGCCTTCCGCCAGGATATCACCCACGCCCTCGCGCCGTCCAACCTGGTCTACCAGCGCCACCATCCCCATATAATCCCCCCAGGCCAGGCCGGGACCGCCGTTGAGATAGCCGCACTCGCTGGCCTCCATGTACATCGAGAGCACGTTGCCCATCTCGATCGCGTCCATCCCGTAATCGTTGCACTGGTCGATGAGCTTCGCCACACTCGGAGCGTAATCGTTGTCGCAGTTGGCGCCCACCGCCCAGGCCGGCTCGTACTCCAAGCTCTCCATCCGCAGCCCGGCGAACGGCCCGTCCTCGATCTCGACCTCCTTCTTGCACGCCACCGGGCAGGCGTGGCAGGTGGGATCCTCGACCAGGATCGTCTCTTTCACACGCTCGCCGCTGATGGCTTCGTGATTGGGGAAGAAGGTGGTCTGTGAGTTCCGCGTGGGCATCGCGCCGATCACATTGACCATGTTCATCAAGACGTTGGTGCCGTAGACCGACAGCCCGCCTTTGCGCGGTGAAGTGACCACGCGCGAATCCTTCAGCTCTTCCAGGGTTTTGGCGTGCACTTCCTTCCATAGCTCTTTGTTGGCCGCCTTTGGGATTTTCTTGGTGGCCTGGATGACGATCGCCTTGAGCTGCTTGCTCCCCCCCACGCAGCCTGTTCCGCCGCGCCCGCTCGAGCGATCGTTTTCGTTCATCCAGTTGGCGAAGAGGTTGAGATTCTCCCCGGCCGGGCCGATTGTGATTACGCTCAGATCTTTCTTGCCATATTTCTCCTGGAAATACTTGACCGTCGCGTGAACGCCGAGTCCCCATACCTCCGAGGCGTCCAGCAGCTCCACCTTGCCCGGGGTGACCAGGGCGTACACCGGCTTGGGGGCTTTGCCCTTAAAGACCAGCCCGTCGAAACCGGCCCAGCGCAGGCGCGCCGCCGACCAGCCGCCGTGGTGGCTGTCGGTGACCGTGTTGGTCAGCGGACTTTTGGTCACCACCGCCATCCGGCCGCTCAGGTTCACCTCCGTGCCGGTCAGCGGTCCGTTCATGAAACAAAGGATATTATCGGGCGAAAGTGGATCGACCAGCGGCCCGTTGTCGAAGACGTATTTATCGCCCACGCCGCGGCCGCCGATGTACTTCCGCTTCCACTCGTCTGGAATGACCTCGAACGCCACCTGGCCTTCCGTCAGGTCAATCCTGGCAATCCGGTCAGCATATCCTCCGAGTGACATCGTTGCCTCCTTGGGTTTTCTAAAGTCAGTATTCTGATGGGGGATTGGTAGACTTACTATAGCAAATATTGACCCGCAACGCAAATGATTTTAATCACTTTTTGCACATTATTCCTTACCACCCTCGGGCCAGGGGGATGTTTTGGGTATAATCCAAGTCCTCAATCCATAGAATAGGGGATTACCCTATGTCACAACCTGCGGATCAGGTCGAGGTCTACCTCGAGATCGGACAAAAAAGGACGTTCGCGGGCGCGGTCGACTGGCCTGGCTGGAACCGTGGCGGGCGGGATGAGGCCTCTGCCCTGCAGGCCTTGCTCGAGTGCGGGCCGCGCTACGCCCGCGTCCTGCACGCCGCCGGGCTCGATTTTCAAGCGCCTGAAAATGTGTCTTCGTTCGCCGTGATCGAGCGGCTGCCGGGCACTTCGACCACCGATTTCGGCGCGCCCGACGTAGCACCCTCGGTCGACAATAGACCGGTCGACGAGGACCGGCTCCGCTTTTTCCAGGACCTGCTGGGAGCCTGCTGGGCGGCGTTCGACGCCGCCGTCCGGGCCGCGGCCGGAAAGGAGCTGCGCAAGGGGCCGCGCGGCGGCGGCCGGGACGTCCAGGGGATCGCCCGGCACGTGCTTGGCGCCGAGGCGGGCTATCTTTCCCGCCTGGGCTGGAAGTTCAAGTGGGATGAGGAGAACGACCCCTACGAGGAGCTGCTCCGCGCCCGGGAGGCGGTCCTGCAGGCGTTGGGCCCGGCGGCCCGCGGCGAGCTGCCCGCGGCGGGGCCGCGCGGCGGCAAGCGCTGGTCGCCGCGCTACTACGTCCGCCGGGCTGCCTGGCACATCCTCGACCATGCCTGGGAGATCGAGGACCGGATCGTGTAAGCCGGCCTGCCCGGGCCGTTCATCTTTGGAAAGAGAGTGGTTATAAGCATCCCGGCGCCTTCGCCTGCTCCACAAAGAAGTGCGCCCGGTTGATCAGGTTCACCTCACTGCCGCCGGCGTCCAGGTCGAGGAAGAGCAGGTTGGCTTCCGGGTAGATCCCTTTCAATCGCCGGGCGACGCCCTTGGCGATCACGTGATTGGCGATGCATCCGAACGGCTGCAGGCACATCACGTTCTTTACCCCGGCTCTGACGAACTCGCCGATCTCGCCCGAAAGCAACCAGCCCTCAGCTAATTAAGTCGATGGGTTTCGCTTGGACATTTCTCCGTCCCACCATGATGATGGTAAACACGATTGAATGGTGGAGTGCCACGATCAAGTCGCAGAATGCCGTATATTTCCCGGGCGGAAAAGGCAAAGTCCCGCCAGTCGATCCACGCGATGTTGCGGCGGTTGCCTGCAACGTTCTGACATCAGAAGGACACGAGGGACAAATTTATGAATTGACCGGTCCAGAGGCGCTCACAATCGGCGAGATGGTTCACATCCTTGAAAAGGTACTTGACAAACGCATTCGATACGTGAATGTACCAACCTTCTTGGCTGCCATTTGGATGCGCCGGTTCGGGTTACCCGGAGATGTGGTGAACGGGCTTATCGAGACGCTGGGTGCCTTGCGTAGAAGTGAGTACGCATATATAACGGATGCAGTTGAACGGGTCGGGGGAAGCAGGCCTCGAAGCTTTGAATCTTGGTGTCAGGATCACATCGCCGCCTTCCAGTGAAGCTCAAAGGAGGCAGATCAACGCTTCGTCATCGAAGGCGAATTGACCACATTCTTAATCGTGGCAACGGACTTACGCCTCGGACATGGGCGCGCCTGTTGTCACCTGACCCGGACCGGCGATTTTCTGACCATAACCCGGTGTATGTTCGGTTTAGCATGGACAAGTTTAGCTTGTGCTGGCCGGCTTGTTGGCTGTACAATTGTTGTAGGACCAACTGGCAGAAAATGCACTTACCGCCACAACAATCGTTATTTTATTGGGCTACGCTTAAATGATTGGCCGGTTGGCGCTTGATTTTTGCATAGTTACTTTCGGCCAATCACCAAGTGGCATTAAGGCACACCGAGGGAGAAAAACAAAATGTCAGCCAGGCAACATTTCACGACTGAGCAAGCCCGAGAAATCGGTGAGAAGTTGGGC
>DASWIN010000155.1:0-1890 GCA_036397655.1 Nitrospiraceae bacterium
CGCGCGCCCAGGGCCGCGCGCCATCACCGGCCGGCAACGGCTTGGCCAGCCAGATATCATCGGCCGTGCCCATCAATTCAACGGCGCGGCTCATGAAGGTGCCCCCAGGACGGACGATGGCCGGAATGCTGTTCGGCGGCGGAACCGTCACGAACGACGCCGGCGCCGGCCCATCCGCCGTCACGTAAAAATCAAACCGGGCGGCCTTGGCCTCCAACAGATCTTCGCCATAGCGCAGCAGCGCCGTCATGGGATCGGAGACCGCTTCGCGATGCACCTCCAGCGCAAACTGCATCACCGGCGCATGCTGCCGGACCGCATGGCGCAACCGTGTCATCACGGTGATCGTTTCCCGCGCCTTCCAGCCGAGCCAGCGCCAATATTCGGGCGTGCCCTCCTGGCGCACCGGCTCGCCGTTCCTCACCGGCGCCACGCGTCCCGCCGGCGCATCCGGAAACACGAGCGTCGCCGGGTCGAGCCTGACCGAAAAATCCCGTTCGAATCCGCGCAAGCCATGGGCCGAAAACCCTTCCTGCGGCCCCGACGGCGCCTCGGCCCTGAACAGCACGCCGTCAATCCCCGTCGCGGCCAGGTCCGCCAGAAACCCGATCAGGTAATCCTGGTAGGCCGGATGAAACGGGTCCAGCTCGGGCGACGCCGCCAGCCGCCCCGTGGCCCGATCCACCATTACATCGTTCCACCCCAACTGGCGATCGAGCCAGTTCATCTGCCGCAGGCTGACCGAGGCAAACACCGCGAGACCCTGGCGGTGCGCGGCCGACACCGCGTAGCCGAAGACATCCCGGACCGTCGTGGCCCAACTGGTTCTGAAATAGACCCCGGCTCTCAGGACATCATGCCCGACGATCGGCTTCGTGCCCGCATCCAGCAGCAGCATGGTGATGCCGGCCTGCTTGATGCCCTCCATCCACTGGTCCATGGAGGCCGGATCGGGAAGGGCGCGCGGCGACAGTTGCAGGCCGACCAGCCCGTGGGACGTGTCGGCGAGAATGCCCAGGCGCTGCTCCAGGGCGGCGATGCGATTCTTCGCCTCGGGCCCATAGCTGACCGGTTGCGGCGGGTTCGCGGGCGGCTGCTCGGCCAGCAGACGGTATTCCGCCAGCGCAGGCTTGAAAAATCCGGACTGTTCGTAGGAGCGGGCCAGCCACCAGCGGGCTTCAGCCTGTCGCGGGGATCGCGGATAGGATTCAACCACGCGGCGGAGAATCCGCACGGACTGCTCATAGCGTCCCTCCGCGAAGTGGTCTTGCGCCTGCTGAATCAGCAGCGTCTGCACCTCGTCACCCGGCACGAGGCGGACGTGCGGACCACCGCAGCCCGCGAGCATCAGGATGGCCAGGAAAACGAAAAGGTGGCGGGAGAGCTTACCGGGCAACCAGGTCCATCTCGGGGAAAAAGTAGCCGATCTCGAAGCGGGCTGTCTCGGGAGAATCCGAGCCATGCACCGCATTATACTCGATGTTCGTCCCGTGCGCCTTGCGAATTGTCCCCGCCACCGCCTTCGCGGGATCGGTCGCGCCCATCAGATCGCGGTGCCGCGTGATCGCGTCCGTCCCTTCCAGCACCAGCACCACCACCGGGCCGGATGCCATGAACGTCGTCAGGCTGTCGAAGAAAGGCCGCGCCTTGTGGACGGCATAGAAGCCCTCCGCAGTCGCCTTCGACATCTGCATCATGCGGACCGCCACGGGCCGCAAGCCGGCCCCTTCGTACAGTTTGATGATGTCCCCGATCGCGTTCTTCTTCACCGCGTCCGGCTTGATAATCGCCAAGGTCCGTTCCGACATAGTTAATGTTGCTCCTTCTAAACTTGCTATTCTTAATAAAGCTATAGCACCTTTAGTCTGTCGGCGAAGCCCGCCGAAGCAT
>DASWIN010000156.1:0-2042 GCA_036397655.1 Nitrospiraceae bacterium
GGACCGCGAGGGGATTCTGTCCTACTCCTTCCGCACGGAGAGCCTTGCGCAGGCCGGTTTGAATCTTGAAGGTCCGCCGGTTCGTCGTCTGCCGACCGATCCGGACGTGGCCGCGAAATACCGCCGCATGCTGGCGCTCTACGTCAGCTCCAACAGCCTGATCGAGCAGGCTCGGGTCTGGTCCTGGAAAGAACTGGGAGGCGATCTGTGAGTGGGCGCCCAAGATGTCAGCGGTCATCACCAGACGAGCAGGGCCGGGTCTGGTCCTGGAAGGAACTGGGAGGCGCCCTGTGAGTGGCGCGCCAAAAGTCTCGGCGGTCGTCATCGCCTACAACGACGAGCCGAACATGCGGGCCTGCCTGGAGTCCGTGACCTGGGCGGACGAACTGATCGTCGTGGATTCCCACAGCACTGACGCAACGGAGGCCATCAGTCGTGAGTTCACCGACAAGATCTATCAGCAGGACTTCCAGGGCTTCGGGAAGCTGCGCAACGAGGCGATTGCGCACGCGACCCACGACTGGGTGTTCAGCCTGGATACCGACGAGCGCGCCACGCCGGAGATCCGGGACGAAATCCGGCGCGTGCTGGCCGAGGGGCCCAAGGCCGACGCCTATTTCGTGCCGCGGCAGAATCATTTTCTTGGCCAACGGATCCGTCACTGCGGCTGGTATCCGGATTACCGCCAGCCGCAGCTGTTTCGGAAAAGCCGGATGCGCTATCGGGAGGAAGCGGTACATGAAGGCGCCGACGTGGACGGGAAGACCGGCTACCTGCACGAACACGTGCTGCAGTACCCGTTCCGTGACCTCGATCATTATCTGCTCAAGATGGATCGCTACTCGGATCTCATGGCTGACCGGATGGTCCGGCAGGGCCGCCGATTCCACGTGCACCAGTTGGTGACGCATCCCTGCTTCACGTTCGCCAAGATGTATGTCGCGAGGGCGGGCTTTCTCGACGGGATGCCGGGGCTGATCCTGTCGGGCCTCTATGCCTATTACACGTTCATCAAGTACGCGAAATTCTGGGAGCAGCAGGGACGGTCATGCTGAAGCTCGGAGGGGACCTTCACCGGGCCGTGTTCGACAGGGTGGCCGCCTATCCGAAAGGGCGTGTCCTGGATGCGGGAGCGGGGTCGGGGGAACTGGCCAGGAAGCTGGCGGCGCTCGGCCAAGACATGGCGCTGTGCGATTGCGTGCCGGCCTCCCAATGGAACTATCATGACGCCGGCGCCTACACGCAGTGCGATCTGGCGGCCGGGCTTCCGTATCCGGACGAGAGTTTCGACTGCGTCATCTGCCTGGAAGTGATCGAGCACATGGAGAATCCCATGGCCCTGTGCCGGGAGCTTTGGCGGGTGCTGCGGCCGGGAGGCCGGCTCGTGATCTCCACCCCCAATATCCTGAGCCTGAGGAGCCGGGTGAAGTTTCTCCTCGACGGGAGCTTCGTGTTCTTCAATTACCCGCTGATCGAATGGGATCAACGCGACGGGCGTCCGAACGTCCACGTGCACCCGATCCGGTTCCATGAATTGGAGTACTACCTGTACAGGGCCGGCCTTGAGGTTGAGACGGTGTTCACGAATCTGCGTTCCTACGGTTGGCGGCTGCTGTTTCCGTTGGAGTGGCTGATCCGCCTTTATGCCCGGCACATGACGAAGCGGTCGCGCCGACCCGACCGGATTCCGCTGGACCGGATCTATCGGCGCATCTTGTCCGACGATGTCCTGTTCGGAACGCACCTTATCCTGGAGGCCGTCAGGCCGCCGGCTCCTCAGGCGGGGGCACGGCCGGCCCTGAATCCGGATCCGCGGCCGACGGGCTAAACAGATCCACGGTTTTTTGGAGAATGCATGCGGTTGAGCGATGTGAAGAGCGTAGCCAGGTTCTTCTGGCGAAAATGGTTCGGTGGCCCCGCGCAGCGGCGCGTGCTGGATGTCGGATCGGGACACCGGCCGCATGACGATGCGACGCATCTGGTGGATCTGCTGCCGGAAGACAATTCCGAACGGGGAGGGGCAGCCAAGCTGCTCGGGCGGT
>DASWIN010000157.1:0-2416 GCA_036397655.1 Nitrospiraceae bacterium
GGCAGCGGCGAAGCGGGGGCCAGCCCCTACGGCGCGCGCCACATGGCCGGCAACGTGGCCGAGTGGGTGCAGGACTGGTTCGGGTTCGACTACTACGCCATCACGCCGGATCGCAATCCGCCGGGGCCTTCGAACAGCCGGTACAAGGGCGCGCGCGGCGGCTCCTGGAAGAGCAAGCCGATGATGCTGCGCACGGCCACGCGCAGCGGCGCGCTCCCCGACCAGCGCTCCCCGACCATCGGCTTCCGCTGCGTAAAGTCCTCCCCGAAGCGCTAGCGGCTCAATGACACGTAACACCGCCTATGCTACATTTGCGGTTGCCACGTAGGGAGACCCCATGATTCGAGCGGCGTACAAGCTTATCCGGATCATCGGCTCGGAAACCGAGCCGGGACAGATCAGCATGGGCTTTGCCTTCGCCCTGGTCGCCGGGTTCACGCCGCTACTGAGCCTGCATAACCTGTTCGTGCTGTTCCTCATCCTGGTTCTGCGGGTGAATTTATCCGCGTTTCTCCTCGGCCTGGCGTTCTTCTCCGGCATCGCCTATCTGCTCGATCCGCTCTTTCACCGCATCGGCCTGGCCGCCCTGACCGCCGGCTCACTGGAAGGGCTTTGGACGGCGTTGTACAACTCGACGCTCTGGCGGCTGGAACGATTCAATAATTCGATCGTCATGGGCAGCCTGATCGCCTCGGTGATTCTGTTCGTGCCCCTCTATCTGCTCTCGAACCGGCTCATTCTCAAATACCGCGAGCACTTCCTGGCCTGGGTGCAGAAAACGAAGCTGGTCCACGTGCTGAACATCCTGCGCTATGGAGCGGACGCATGACAGGCGACCGCACGCCGTCCGCCCCTGCGACTCCGAACGCCGCGCCCGCACCGCCAGCCGGCGCAGGCCGCTGGATTCGCTGGCCCGGCGTCATGGCCTTCGCCGTCGTCACCGTCCTGCTGGCTTCCGTCTGGTGGCTCCTGGTGGACAGCCTGATCGAGTGCGCGATCGAGCGGGCCGGCACGCAGGCGGTCGGCGCCAAAGTGGAACTGGCCGCCGCGGACCTCACGCTCTCCCCCCTCGGCCTGACCCTCTCCGGGCTTCAAGTAACTGACCCGGACGCGCCGATGACGAACGCCGTCGAGGTGCAGCGGGTCAGCTTTCTGATGGACGGGCTCAACCTGCTTCGCCGGAAGGTCATCGTCGATGACATGACGGTGGACGGCGTCCGCTTCGGCACGCCGCGCAAAACCTCCGGTGCCATCGGGAAGCAGGAGCCCGGCGTCGTCGAGAAAATCGCCAAAACCAAGTTCGTCCTGCCGTCGGCGCAGATCCCGGACGTCAAGGAGATTCTGGCGAAGGAAGAGCTGCAATCGCTGAAGTTGGCCGACGCCCTCCGTGCGGACATGCAGGCCGAGCAGGACCGCTGGAAACAGCAGGTGGCCGAACTGCCCGACAAGGAGAAATTCAACGAGTACAAGCAGCGCCTCGACAAGGTGACGTCCTCGGGCAAGGGCGGGTTGGGCGGCATCGTCGGCGGGGCGGGCGAAGCGGCAGCGATTCAGAAGGACCTCCGCCAGGACCTGGACCGAATCACCACGGCGAAGAACACCTTCGAAAGCAATCTGGCCCGGCTTCGCTCGCGGCTCGACGAGGCGACGCAGGCGCCGGAGGAAGACCTGCGCCGCCTGCGCGACAAGTACGCCCTCTCGCCACAGGGGCTGGCCAACATGAGCAGCGCGCTGATCGAGGGCCCGCTCGGGGAGAGAATGGCAACCGCCCTGCGCTGGCATGCCAAACTGCAGCCGTATCTGCAATCCGTCGGCGAACGCAAAGGAAACGCGGAGGTAGTCAAGCCGCTGCGCGGCAGGGGCATGGACGTGCGATTCAAGGAACGGGCGCCGCTGCCGGATGTTCTGGTCCGTACGACCAAGGTCGCGGTGGATCTCTCCGCCGGTCTCGTATCCGGCACCATCCGCAACATCACGCCGGACCAGCCGGTACTCGGCGCACCGACGACCTTCGAATTCGCGGGGGAAAATCTTACGGGATTGCACTCCGTGAAACTGGATGGCGAGATCAACCGTATCGATCCGGCCATGCCGCAGGATTCGGGCAACCTGAACATCCGGGGATACCGCCTCTTGAACCTCGCCTTGTCCACCGATGAAACGCTGCCGATCTCGGTGAAGGAGGCCTGGATGGATATTGACCTCAAGGCCGGCTTGCGCGGCGAGGTGCTCGATGCCGGCCTGACGGCTACCCTGCAGTCGGTCCGGATCACCACCGGCACGAAATCGGATGCGGGCGCCGTCGCCAGGGCGGTGGCGTCCGCGCTGTCCACCATCACATCCCTGCACCTCAAGGCCGGCATCACCGGCACGGTCAAACACTATGATGTCCGCTTGTCATCCGACCTTGACGAGG
>DASWIN010000158.1:0-5305 GCA_036397655.1 Nitrospiraceae bacterium
AAGACGCAAACCATAGGGGCGGGGGAAAAAGCACAATACAATTTCGTTGCCAAGGGCCCCTATGAGAATGTCAACCCGACTGCGCTGCTCGCCATCGGTGGAACAGATGTGATGCGGTGCAGTTTCACGGCCAGCAATAGCCGAACTTCGGCCGGGCTCGGGAAGACGCATTGGAAGGAGGGCAGCTGCGTGGCCCTCGCGGTAGCCGCCGAGACCTGTCCGAACTGCGCGACGAGTTGCGAAAAATCGTACGCGACGGGGAAGACCAGATGGGAGACGCAATTCACCTTCACCAATCCGTCTGGCGGCTGAGAGCGATCGATGGAACGAGGAGGAGCCCGCTAACCATGGTTTTCGAGCCTACCAGGTACGTCCTCTCTGCTGTCTGCGGCGCCCTGCCGCTCAGCTGGCAGGATCAATCCCGGCGAATCTCCGTCAGCCAGGACGCGATGGTCTCCAACTTGGCGGTCGCTTCGGAGTCCTTTTTGTTGGCCGGATCTGAAGCTACGGCGGGGATTGCGGCCCTGGACCGCACGTCGCTCGGCCGGCAGCCGAATTCGGTATTGAAGACGCGGCTGAAGTGGTTGCGCGAAGAAAAGCCGAGCTGACTTGAGAGTTCGGCGATGCTGCCGTGTGCCTGCTCCCAATGGGCGAGCGTGATGAAGGCGTGCTCCAGGCGGCGGCGCTTTATGTAGTGCTCGACTCCGCCGTAGCGTTCGAAGTCGCGGAACATGGTCGAGCGTGCGGTTCCGAGGGCAGCCTCGATTTTGGCGATGCCGAGCGCCGGATCGCTCAGGTTCTGTTCGATGTGGGAGACGATTGCTGCACGGCGCGCGTCTGTAGCTGTTTGGTGCGCCCTGGCGCGGGCGGGTACGTCGGTGATCAAACCGCGCAGAAGACCAGCAAGGCCGGCAGCTATGGCGGGTGCTTCGTTCTCGCGGAGATCATCCAGTTCATTCCATAGGGTGGTGAGCACAGGGCCGAGAACGCTTCCGGCCGGCGAGTCGAGGTCGATGCGCAGATGGGGTGGGTGCCGTGCAGGGTTGTAGCCGACGGCCGAATAGGGGATGAAGGCCATCGACTGGCCGCCGACGCAAGTGATGATCTCCTGCGCCATGCCGACCAGGTGGATTGCATTGGAGTCGAGGGGCTCAAGGGATCCCTTGAGCCGTAGGCGGTCCATCGCCTTCGCTGGCACCAAGACATGAATTAGCCGGATCAGACCGTCCCGCGCCTGCTCTGAGTGGTCTGCGTTGAACCGCAGGGCTAGCCCGCGGTCGCAGCAACGAGTGAGCACAATGTTGTCCAGCCGCCAGGAGAGCAGCCGGGCATCTTCGCCGTCGCGCCCAGCGTTGGCGCTATCCGCTTCGCAGAGCAGGCAGAGCGACTTTCGATGCACGCAAAGGCCTCGGTCAGCGGGCAGGGCACTGGCCTGGATGGCCACCCGCGGAATAGTGCGGGCGCGGATTGAATCGGAGTCAACCGGCTTTGCCATGGTTGGCGCTCCCGGCAGGTCGCGCTCCCTCGCTAGAGATTTCCCGGCGGTGGCCGCGCTTCCCCGCTACTGGTTCCACCGCGGCGCAGCTGGTTGGCCCCTGTGCGGTGCCGTCGATCCCCGCTGTCGGAGAATAGCGATCCGTTGGGTTCGTGCATCCTAGGTGTTGCAAGTTTTGCCTATCTCCGGTTCGAGGTTGTCCGACTTGACTGTCCCGCAACCCCGGGACGCGCACTGCATGCTTTTCTGTGCGTGCCGTATGGCTGCGTGGTGGGCCAACCGGACTGCCGCTGTCAGACCTCGGCCGCTATCGGTTGTCACGATGTCGCCAGCGATCCGCAGTGCCGCGGTCCTACCCCAAGAGGCTACACAGGACGTCGGCGGCGGTCTTTGCACCCTGGTCTCTAAGTTGCTGGCCTGACAGTCCGAGTACTCATCCTCACTGGTGCTCTTTTTTTTGCCAGACCGGCCGGCCTCTTCCTGCTCCACTGCACGAAGGGCGCGGCGTCGCAGCAAATCCAATCCGGTGCGGGCGATCGACCGCCACTACGCCAAGCCGCCGCGATGACCGGAACGACCGGGCCATCGCCGATGTCACGGAATCCCGTCGGCTTGGATTCCCGGACAACAAAGATAGAGACTAGCGGGCAATGAAGAGATGCCTTCCCGGTGATAGCCTCCACAAAGGAATCGAGTGGAGATTGCGGGCCGGCACGCCGCCGTAGGATCCGCCTTTTTCCGCCAGGTGCCGTCGCACCGCCCGGAGTGTTCTGTTCCGCTCAACGGCCTGCCGTGGCCAGCGGTAGCAACGAACGACGCTCGTGGAAGATCCGGCGACCTCTGCTTTGCGGTTGGATCCGGTCGCTGTGTTTACGTCGTTGGTGCACTCAATAGGCTTCGGGAGACAGTGGGTTATGAGACTCGTCTATTTCATTTTGGCGCTAGTGTTTGTCAGTCCCGCAGCCATGGCGGACGGCACGCACGGCGTGGCGGTCACCGTGGTCAACAAGACCGGCGGTAAAATCGAGATACTGACCTACAATGGAAAAGACGGTTCTGAGACCGTCCCCCCCAAAGTCTACTATGCCGCGGCCGGTGGCACCCGGACGGTGAAAGCGCATGGACAGGGAACCGGAAAAATCCGGATCAGCATCCAGCAGGCCGGCAAGTTCAGTGAGCCATGCTCAGGTGACACGACGATGGACGGCAAAACAATTCAAAGCGGGAAGATCGGACACAACGGCAAGAAATACCCGGATGGATCGACTGTCACCGTGAACGAATGCCGGTTCGTAGACCCGACCGGGACGGACATGTGATGGCGCTGGCATGGCAGTCGGTTGCTGTCTGCCGAGTCCGCGCCGCAAGGCGCCGCGTCATATCGAAATGCGATCCTCCGATGACTGAGAAGCCCTCGGGCGCCCGGCGAGGCAGAATTCGCTCGACCCTGAAGCCGTAATCCGGAGCTGGGAGAAAGTGCAATGAGGAATCCGACCAACGGCAGATCCGGATCGGCCCTGCGTCTGGCCACTGTAGTGGCTCTGCTGATCGCCGGGGCACCCGGCATGGTCCAGGCCAACAGCCGACTGGAAGTGACGAACTACGGCAGCACCAAGCTCAGGGTGCAGGTCTACAACGGCGACGACGCCGTCTGCAGCCTCCCGAACACGGTGAAAATCGTCCATCCCTACGGCAAGAAAACCATGGGCTGCGCGGGCGGCGGCAATCAACGCTGCAAGGTCAACATCGAAACACCGGACGTCAGCGACAAGGCCTGCGGGAATACCGAGCTCTACAGCTCCTGCAAGGGCAGGGCCATCGCCGTGCCCAACAACGCGGTGCTCATCGTCAGCAGTGAATACACCAACTGCCGGATCAGCGCGCCATGAGCGACAGCAAGTCCGCCGCCGCCCGGCGACCAGAGGAGGAACCCATGCAAACCCGAAAGAGCACAGGCAGGAAGACGATTGCCGCCCTGGCCGCTGCGCTCGCCCTGCTGACCCTTTGGGCGCCGGGCGAGGCCGCCGCCAACAGCCGCTTGACCATCCGGAACGACACCACGGCTCTGTTGCGGTTCTATGTCTTCTCCGGCAGTGACGCCATCTGTTCATCCACGGAGAAGCAGGGTTCGATCAAGTCCGGGGAAAGCCGCGGCATCGGGTGCAGCGGCCAGGGCAAGGACCGCTGCAAGCTCCAGGTGCAGCGGAGGGACAAGGGGCCGGCCGTCTGCGAGAATTTGAACATGAACTCCTGCGGCATGGGGCACGCTCTGATCGTGCCGGACGGCTCCCTCATCGTGGTCGCCCAGGACAAGACCTGCACCATGAGCACGCCCTGAGGGGAGTCAAAATCAGCCCGATGCACAAGTCGGCAACACGGCCGTCCGCCGCTGCTCAGCCGGCAAGGGAGGCTCTCATGCCTGTTCGATCGATTGACCTCAATGGCAAGGTCGCGCTTCTGGCCGGTGCGCTCCTGCTGCTGATGCTCGCAAACCCCGCCGAAGCGGCGGACGCGTCCCGCATCACGGTCGACAACCAGAACTCCCTGAAGCTCCTGCTGAACCTCTTCGACGGTGATGACGGCGCCTGTGCGTTGGAAGCGAAGCGCAAGACCGTCCAGCCCGGCACGCAGAAAGCCATGGGCTGCGCGGGCGGCGGCAAGAAGCGCTGCAAGGTCCAGGTCAAGATCCGGGACGACCTGACCACCGCCTGCCGGCAGTCGGACCAGGTCAAGAAGTGCGGCAGCGTGAACGTCATGATCGTGAACGACGGCGAAACCCTCACCGTGCTGGACGGCGCGTCCGACTGCGAGATCACAACACCTTGAGCGGCGGCAATTCCGCTGCCGCCCGGACAACAGAGGAGGAACCCATGGAAGTCCGGAAGAGCGCACCCAGGAAGGCGATGGCGGCCCTGGCGGCCACACTTGCCCTGCTGACCCTTTGGGGGGCGGGCGAGGCCACCGCCAACAGCCGGCTGACGGTGGAGAACCAGGCCGCCGGCAACCTGATGATCAATCTCTTCAACGGGAACGATTCGACCTGCATCGCTCCCAACAGCCAGAAGACGGTGCAATCCGGCGCGACCGACGGGATGGGCTGCAACGGGAACGGCACCCACCGCTGCCTGGTGGAAATAAGGTGGGAGTCGGAGTCAGGGACAGGCCGGGCATGTGCGGGAGATCGCTACCAGTCCTGCGGCAACAGAAAGGCCATCCACGTGGCCAATCGCGCGACGGTGACGGTCGAGAGCGACGGGTCCTGCACGATCAACAATCCCTGATTGGCAGCATCCACTGACAGAGAGTCGGCAAGGCCCGAGGGTGTACTGGTACGGCAAGGAACTGCACTGCTCGCGCCCAGGCTAGCCAACGGACAGGGCCGGCACCGGGCCCTTCGCTTCTGGGCGGCGTGCCGGCTGACTTCTCCCGACGGGCCAGACCCGGTTTTGCGAAGACGTCACCGAGATCTGCCCGGCTTGCACGCTGACCCGCAGCGTAGCTGATCAAGTCCGATCGCACGAGATGGTAAGTGCGGGTGCTTGAGCGGCCAATTTCGGGCATAGAACCAAACTACTAGAGAAAATTGTTGGTAGTTCTGTTGGTATACTCAAGGTCCGGTCAAGATTTATCGATTTATATCAACTCATTACGATTTTGATTGGATTCCGCCCCTGGCACCATTCTTCCTGGGTACGGCCTTCGCAACCGTCATTCCTTTCCCGTCATCCGCTGATTGCGTAACGCGCCGATTCCCAAGGCGCACCAACTCCCCTAGCATCGCAGCAGATAAATCGCGCGGTTCTGGGAATG
>DASWIN010000159.1:0-2607 GCA_036397655.1 Nitrospiraceae bacterium
GTCTGTTTCTCCTGGCGGGACATCCAGATTTTCTCACCGCACGAGGGTGACAGCTCGCTGGAACATGCGTTCAATTTTTATTTCGCGAGCAACCCGCTCAAGCGCGTTGTGGCTTCCTTCCAAGGGCTCAAGCAGCTCTACCAATACTATGACCAGATCCGGACGATCCTGTCCTATCCCTGGCTGATCCGGAAGGAGTTCCCCAAGGCGCAGATCATGATCGGCGGCGGGGCGTTCACGGCGTTCGCCGATCAATTGATCGAAAAATTGCCCGACGGCACTATCGGCATCCTGGGCGAGGGCGAGGACGCGATCCTGAAAGTCCTGAACGGCGAGTCGCTGGAGAACGAGCGCTTTATCGTCCGTGAGAATGGCAAAGTGTCGAAGGGCCGGCAGGGGGCGCCCGCCCTGTTGGACGCGCTGACCGTGGATCTCCCCTATCTCACGTCGGTCTTCCCGCAGTACGCGGAATACCGGGACGAATGCATCGGCGTGCAGACCAAGCGCGGCTGTCCTTATGACTGCGCCTTCTGCCTCTATCCCTACATCGAAGGCAAGCGCGTGCGTTACCGGCCGGCCGAGATGGTCGTGCGGGACATCTCGCAGCACTACCACCAGTGGGGCGCGAGACGGTTCTGGTTTACGGATGCCCAGTTCATCACCGGCAAGGAATCCTATCCGCAGTGCACGGAGATCCTTGAGCGCATCCTTCGCGAGAAGCTTGAGATCGAGTGGTCGGGCTATATCCGCACGTCGCTGATCACGGCCGACCTGGCCAAGCTCATGGTCCGCTCCGGCGTGGGCGACCTGGAGGTGGCCATCACGTCCGGCTCGCAGGAAATCCTCAACGACCTGCACATGGGCTTCAAGCTGGAGAAACTCTACGACGGCTGCCGGTACCTGGCCGAGGCGGGCTTCAAGGGCAAGGTGATCCTGAACTACTCGCTGAACTCCCCTCACGAGACAGAAGAGACGCTGCTGCAGAGCGTGGAATCCTACAGGAAAGTCGCGGCTATTCTGGGCGAGGACCGGGTCTTCCCGCTGATGTTCTTTCTCGGCATCCAGCCGAACACCGACCTGGAACATCGTCTGCTCGAGGAAGGCTACCTGTCCGCCGGCTACAACCCCCTCATGCTGACGCCTCGGAGCATCAAGAAACTGCTCTACAACCCGGCCCCCTTGAACAAGATCATCGCCAAGGCCTGTTTGGCCGCCTGGCAGAGGAAACACGGCAGCCAGGATCCCCGCGCCTGGTCCGGGTCGCTGTCGCAGACGGAAGGGCAGGCCTCCGCATCCACCGGCTATGCGGACGGGAATCTGATCCGCGGGATTGAGCAGAATTCTGGGCGGCACGCGCTGCTCACGCTGGAAGAAATCATCCGTTCAAAAAAAGAGTCCTCCGCTTCAAGGAAATCTTCTGCTGTAACAGCCGGTTAGCCGGTATTTTCGAACGCTCCGGGCTCCTTTTTCCCGCTTGCAATCCCTTTAAATCCGGTGCTATCATGCCCACTCTTTAGTCCTCTAACGTAAGAGAATTGTTCGGATTTTTATAAGATTGCGTCTGCTCTGACGGTGCACGGACCGCCTGTTGAGAGCCGGAAGGAACACCCTTCGATGTACAAGACGATTTATATTCCCGTCGACAATTCCGACCACTCCAATACCGCCGTCGACGTGGGCATCGCCCTGGCGAAAACCTTCGGCTCCAAGATCGTCGGCAGCCACGTCTATGCCGCCAAGATGCACGACAAGCGGTTCAAGCAGATGGAGGCGGGCCTGCCCGAGGAATACCACGACGAGAAGGAGCTGGACCGGCAGCGCCAGATCCACGACTCCCTGATCACCCGCGGGCTGCAGATCATCACCGACTCCTACCTCGATTACGTCGACAAGCGGTGCACGGAAGCCAACCTGCCGCTTGAGCGCAAGTCGCTCGAGGGTCGTAATTGGAAAGTGCTGGCCGAGGACATCAGCACCAGCGGCTACGACCTGGTCATCATGGGCGCGCTGGGCGTCGGCGCCGTGAAGGACAGCGTCATCGGCAGCAACACGGAGCGGGTCATCCGCCGGGTGCGCAACTCCGACATGCTGATCATCAAGCAGGCCCAGCCGCTGGGCCAGTCGATGGACGGCGGCAAGATCGTGGTGGCCGTGGACGGCAGCCCCTACTCGTTCGGCGGCCTGATGACCGGCATCGCGCTGGGCAAGGCCCTGAACAAACCGGTCGAGGCCATTTCGGCCTTCGATCCCTACTTCCACTATGCCGCGTTCCACAGCATCTCCAGCGTGTTGAACGAGGAAGCCGGCAAGGTCTTCCGCTTCAAGGAACAGGAAAAGCTGCACGAGGAGATTATCGACAGCGGCCTCGCCAAGATTTACCAGTCGCACTTGGACATTTCGCGCGAGATCGCGCAGGCCGAGCAGTCCGACGTCAAGACGACGCTGCTCGACGGCAAGGCCTTCGAAAAGATCATCCAGTACGTCCGCAAGGACACGCCGTGGCTCCTGATCGTCGGCCGCATCGGCGTGCACAGCGACGAAGACATGGACATCGGCAGCAACACCGAAAACCTCCTTCGGAGCGCCCAGTGCAACGTGCTCGTCTCG
>DASWIN010000160.1:0-10040 GCA_036397655.1 Nitrospiraceae bacterium
CAAGGTCTGCGAGGGTGCGACGACGATGGAATCCCCGGTGTGGATCCCCATCGGATCGAAGTTCTCCATGTTGCAGACGGCGATGCAGTTGTCGCGGCCGTCGCGCACCACCTCGTATTCGATCTCCTTCCAGCCCTGCAGGTACTCCTCGACCAGCACCTGCGGGATGCCGCCGTCGAACGAGCGCTTGAGCGCGTGATCGAGATCCGCTTTGTCGCGCACCACGTTGCTGCCCTTGCCGCCGAGCGCAAACGCTCCCCGCAGCATCACGGGAAGGCCGATCTCGTCGGCCGCCCGCCTGGCCTCGGCGATCGAGTGGCAGGCAATGCTGCGCGGCGTCTTGACGCCGATCTCGTCGAGGCGCTCGACGAACAGCCGCCGGTCTTCGGTGTTTCGGATCGCCTCGATGGGGGTGCCGAGGACGCGGACGCCGTAGCGCTCCAGAACGCCGCGGCGGTCCAGCTCCAGGCCGCAATTGAGCGCCGTCTGACCGCCGAAGGACAGCAGGATCGCATCCACCTCGTCCTCGGCGATGACCCGCTCGACGAACTCCGGCGTCACGGCGATCAGATGGATCCGGTCGGCCAGGCCGGCGCTGGTCTGGATGGTGGCGATGTTGGGGTTGATGAGGACCGTCTGAATGCGTTCTTCCCTGAGCGCCTTGATCGCCTGCGAGCCGGAATAATCGAACTCGCCGGCCTGGCCGATCTGAAGCGCCCCCGATCCGAGGATCAGCACGCGGCGCGGCTTGCGCGGCAGGAAGGCCCCGAACATGGCGATCAGCCTCGCCGCATGGCGCCGGCCAGGCGCACGAAATCGTCGAACAGCGCGCCGGAATCCTCCGGGCCGGGCGCCGCCTCGGGGTGAAACTGCACGCTGTAGAACGGCTTGATCCGGGCGCGGAGCCCTTCGTTGGTGCCGTCGTTCAGGTTGATGAACCAGGGCTCCCAGGTCTCGGGCAGACTTTCGTCGCGCACCGCGTAGCCGTGGTTCTGGCTGGTCACGTAGCAACGACGGGTCAGCAGGTCCTGAACCGGCTGGTTGACGCCGCGATGGCCGTACTTCAGCTTGTAGGTGTCGCCGCCCGCCGCGAGCGCCAGGATCTGGTGGCCGAGGCAGACGCCGAAGATCGGCTTCTCGTAGCCGGTCATGAGGTCGCGCACCTGGGCGATCAGGGGGCCGAGGTCCTTGGGGTCGCCCGGCCCGTTGCCGATCAGGACGCCGTCGACCTGCCGGGCGAGCGCGAGCAGATCGGCGCGCCAACTCGCCCGGACCACCGTCACGCCCCGCGCCAACAATGAGCGGACGATGTTGTCCTTGGCGCCGACATCGACCAGGAGAACCTTCAAGCCGCCGGCCTCGTAGGTCTTGGTCTCGCTCGGCGCCACCAGATCGAAGACCTGGCGCATCTCCACCTCGTCGGCGGAGTTGCGCGCCTGCTCCCCGGCCAAGCCATTGGGGAGCAGCCAGCCCTTCAAAGTGCCGCCTTCGCGGATCTTCTGGGTCAGGGCGCGGGTGTCCACCCCAGTGATGGCGGGGACGTTCTCGGTCTGCAGCCAGTCGCCCAGCGAACGGGCCGACGTGGCATGGCTGTGGGCCGCGTGATAGTGCTGCACGACGAGGCCCTGGACCTGGATGCGGTCGGACTCGTAGGGGCCCTCCAGAGATCCCGCCGCGCGCGGCGGCGGAACGCCGTAGTTGCCGACCAGCGGATAGGTGCACACCAGGATCTGCCCCCGGTAGGAGGGGTCGGTCAGGGTTTCCACGTAGCCCGTCATGCCGGTGTTGAAGACCACCTCGCCGGCGACCGCTCTGGCAGCCCCGAAGCCCTCGCCTTCCAGGGTCGTACCGTCTTCGAGAAGCAGCTTCATAGGCCACCCAGAGATGTCGTCGTGCGGATAGGCGTCGCTCTCACGATCCGGACCGGGACTCGCCCGATCCCGCAAGATTGCCCGTGTCTTCAAGAAAACGCAAAAGCCGAAACAAGATCCCGATCGACATAAGAAATTATGAAATACAGTCCCGCGAAACCCGGACTCCGCCTAATCGAGCTCGAAAGCGTCCTTGTAATCCAGCTTGAGGGCCGGGTCCTGGTCCTCCTTCCTTAAGAGACAGTCGCCGGCAACCAGGACCTCGACGTCGGTTCCCATGAAACAGCGGAACGCGTCCTCTGGCGTGCAGACGATGGGCTCGCCACGCACGTTGAAGCTGGTGTTGACCAAAACGGGGCAGCCGGTGCGGGCCTTGAAGGCGCTCAGCAAGGCGTGGTAGCGCGGGTTGGTTTCCCGGTGAACGGTCTGGATGCGGGCCGAATAGTCGACGTGGGTGACCGCCGGAATGTCGGAACGCGGCACGTTGAGCTTGTCGATGCCGAACAGCGACCTTTGCGCCTCGGTCATCGCCTTGCGGTGCGGCGGCGTGACGTCGGCCACCTGCAGCATGTAAGGGCTTTCCCGTTGAAGCTCGAACCACTCGGAGACGTCCTCGGCCAGCACGGAGGGGGCGAAGGGGCGGAAGCTTTCGCGGAACTTGACCCTGAGGTTCAAGGTCTTCTGCATGGTCGGCGAGCGGGCGTCGCCGAGGATCGAGCGATTGCCGAGGGCCCGCGGGCCGAATTCCATGCGACCCTGGAACCAGCCGACCGCCTTTTCGGCGACCAGGGCGTCGACCGCGGCCTCCAGCAGTTCGCGCTCGCCCAGCACCTGGAAAACCGCGCCGGCCTCGCGCAGGCGGCGCTCGATCTCGCCCTGCGCGAACTCGGGCCCGAGATAGCTGCCCGACATGGAATCGAGCACCCCGTTGGTGATCCTCGGCTGGCCCTGGAACAGATGCGTGGCCGTGAGCGCCGCCCCCAGGGCCCCGCCGGCGTCGCCGGCGGCGGGCTGCACCCAGATGTTGTCGAATAGGCCGTCGCGCAGGACCTTGCCGTTGGCGACGCAGTTCAGGGCGACGCCGCCGGCCATGCAGAGGTTCTTGGTCTCGGCCTCGCGCGCGAGCGTCCGGGTGAGCCGCAGCACCACCTCCTCCGTCACGGCCTGCACCGAGGCCGCGAGGTCCATCTCGCGCTGGGTGACGCGCTCTTCCGGCCTGCGGGGGGGCCCGCCGAACAGCTCGTCGAACCTGTCGTTGGTCATCCTGAGGCCGGTGCAGTAGTCGAAGTAGGACATGTCGAGGCGGAACGTCCCGTCGTCCTTCAGGTCCATCAGATGCTCGAGGATCAGCTGCTTGTATTTCGGCTCGCCGTAAGGGGCGAGCCCCATCACCTTGTATTCGCCGGAGTTGACCTTGAAGCCGGTGTAATAGGTGAAGGCGGAATAGAGCAGGCCGAGGGAATGGGGGAAATGGATCTCCTTGGTCATCTCGAGATGGTTGCCGCGGCCCACGCCGACCGAGGTGGTCGCCCACTCGCCGACCCCGTCCATGGTCAAGACCACCGCGTTCTCGAACGGCGAGGGATAGAAGGCGCTGGCGGCATGGCTCTGGTGGTGTTCGGCGAACAGCAGCCGCCTCTCCCAGTCGTAGTCCGGGTCATAGTCGCGCAGCCGCTGGGTGATCAGCCGCTTCTGGAACAGCTTTTCCTTGATCCAGACCGGGATCGCCATGCGGAACGACTGGAAGCCGCGCGGCGCAAAGGCGAGATAGGTCTCCAGCAGCCGCTCGAACTTGAGGAAGGGCTTGTCGTAGAACGCCACGAAATCGAACGCGTCGAGACCCGCCCCGGCCTCCCCCAGGCAATATTCGATCGCGCGCGTCGGAAAGTTGGAGTCGTGCTTCTTGCGGGTGAACCGCTCCTCTTGCGCCGCGGCGACGATGCGGCCGTCCTCGACCACGGCCGCCGCACTGTCGTGGTAGAAGGCCGAAATGCCTAAGATACGCACGCTTTAATCACCGACTGCGATCAGAAGACCGTATAGATGAAGGGCGCCACGGCGCTCCCCTGGGTCAGGACTATGAGGCCGCCGAACAGAAACATCATGACGAAGATCGGCATGAGCCAAAACTTCTTCCGCACCCGCATGAAGCCCCAGAATTCTCTCAGAAAACTCATTTCGAACCTCAATATTGATTCTTGATCGTCTCAGGCGAGGGACCCGGCGGCGCCCGCAGGATCCAATAGCTCCGGACCTTGGGATCATACTTCAGACGCAGAGGATCCTTGCCCGTCACTCGCATAACCAGAGCAAAGGGTGTTATGACCAGGAAAAACAGCACCGCCATCACCAGAGGGCTCACGATGCGATTGAGCAACAGCCCCAATGCGAGCCAGAGCCGGTTCAAGGGCGCAAGAAGAGCCGGCCGCACACTTGCCACCGCTGCAAAGCCCAAGGCGATCACGAGAAACCACCAGCGAACGCCACCATCGCCGAATAACGGCCACAAACTGATGATGGCGAACACGGCCGCGAACACGAACCCGAAGGACCGCTCCGATGAGCCCTTGATCGACTCATCGATGGCAAGACGTTCGTGGGTCGCCACCGGTTTTCTCGCTCGCTGCCCCATCAACCGGCCTCCGACGCCTTCAGACACCGGCAACGGTCTCGCACCTCGACGGAGCGACGAGTTCTGGAGACCAAGGCAAGTTTCGCTGAGAGCACAGAAACCTGTATACCCTTCAGCCACTTAATCCCAAACTCAATCATGGGAGTCACACTACAAATCCAAAAGAACACAAACCACGCCGTATGAAGAACTGTTTACTTAATCACCGTCCAAGAATAATACAAGCACGAACTAATGCGTTCATATCTGGACAGTCAAAAACCCCAATTAGATCTCGTCGAAATCGATGACTTTCAACATGCCCCCAAACTCGACGAATTCTTAACAGGTATAATTCCCAAGAATCACTCTACACTGAACTTACAAAGCATTCAGTTTATTTCACTCAATTGTTAATATTTACATCCCACAAACTACCCTATACAAACTGCCCTATAGTGGATTATATATAATCGTCACAGGGTGAGCAACAGGTTCCCTCCTGACGGCGCCCGATCTATTCCGGTCAAATCTCGACACTCCGGGGCCTGATCGAAGCCCGATTCGCGCGAGCATGTACGGCGCCTCAGAGCGCATCGGCCCCTAAAAGAACCGTGTGCGACATGTGCTCGAGGTTCGGATTGCCGGCGGTCAAAGGTACGTGTGAAAGCCTCGCCCGCGCACGCCCAGCTGGCAGGCTTCAAGATGGACGCGCGCCCAAAAAGAAGGAGGATCTCAAGTGGCTGTGCTTGCCTCGCCCTAGGGTGCAGGCATCCGGTAGTCTCCCGCCAGTTGGTTCAAGTAGTACTCCACGTTCGTCCACCCATCACCAACCATATCGCCGGCACGGTCTCCGGGGTTATCGGGGTCCAAGCCGTACAAGACTTCCCAATCGTTCGGCATGCCGTCGCCATCCGTGTCGAAGTCCGCTGGCCGGGCCGCGTACCGGTATAGGGGGAAGCGCCCCAAGGCGCTCTCGACTTTACACGGCTCCTTGAGCAGGCTTTCCGCCTGGTCTTCTCTATCGACGCAATCGATGAGCGTGCCGCTGCCGTCCCGAATCTGCCTGATCAAGAGTGCGTCCGCCTCGTCCAACAGAGGGACCCGCGCACCCGCCTTCTCGGGAAGACTGTTCCAGACATCTTCGGCAGGCTCTATCTTGATCGCGGCATTGTCCGGACGTGGGTTCGGCGTTTCCGCCAGGGCGTCCGGATAGGAGCTCCCCTCCGCATAGTGGACGGAATCTATCGGCCGGCCGGCCTGGTCTTGGTTGCCGCCGAAATAGACTTGCGCGGCGGCGGCGTTTCGGATCGCCAGCTCTGGACCGGAAGAGTTGAGTCCAGGCCGATAGACATTGTTGATGACGTTGATTCGCCGGCTCGGCTCCAAACCCTTCCTGTCGAAGATGTGGGTCGCAACACTTTTCCAGTTGAAAATGATATTATTGATCACGTCTACGTCCTGGACGTTAGCGATCAAGGGACTTCGTCTGCGGGCGTGCGCAATAATGTTGTGATGGAAGCTTTGGCGCTGCCCCTCGTTGCCGAGCAGCGGCCCGTATCCGTGAGGCCCTTCGTCTTCGTCGATAATGCCGTCCAGAGGTTCATAGAACAGCGAGTATTGAACGGTTAGGTCCTGCGTGCCGGGGAACCACGTCCCCAGGGCCTCGTCTATGGACCAGCTGACCGACAAATGATCGGCAATGCTGCGTTGCGCACGCAGAAAGCCGAAGCCATCGCCCACACTGCGCGATGAGCCAGGACCGTCGCCGCGGCGAATACATAGATGACGGACAATGACATCACTAGCTTTCACGTTTATGGATCCGCCCCGCAGGCAGACACCGTCGCCTGGCGCCGTCTGACCGGCGATGGTGACCTCTCCCTTGGCGAGCTTGATGTTGTCCGATAGGTCGATGATCCCCCCAACATCGAAGACGATGATTCGAGGGCCGGATTGCTTCTCCAAGGCATGTCGTAGGCTGCCCGAACCGCGGTCCTTGAGATTTGTCACGTGGAGGACCACACCGCCGCGGCCACCCTGCGCCTGCGCGCCATAACCCTCGGCCGTCGGAAAGGCGCGTTGTGATCCGTCCGAGAACTTGGGTGGGAGCGGACTGACGAAGTCATCCGCGAAGACCACGCCGGCAGTCATGACGAGCACAGCGGCAAGGAACAGAGCTATTCGCATGAATGGACTCCAAGCTTCAAATCTATTGCCGACGCGCCGAATAAGCCAATTGTATCACCTTCAGTCCTTGCCCAATAGCGACGAGAGTGTGTGGCGGTCCGCCGGCTCGGGGTCGGCAGGGGCGCTGTCGGCACCCCAACGAATTGGCCCGGCCGGCAGCCGGCACGCGGTCGACGCACCCTGAGCCGCCCGCTCCCACATGACCTCTGGCTCGGATCTCCCTTGTTCGCAGTCTCGGCGAAACCTCTCTCCGACGCGGTCTGGGATCTCACGCCGGAGCCCAGAGATACACTCGGATTGTGACTAGGCTTCGTTTCTCTCCATCACTAAAATGACCGCATTACTAAAAAAGCAGGTTACGAGTTCTGAATCAGGCATAAAGTTCGCATAGTCGATATGGCAGAGCGTTGCGTCAATGCAAGACCTAGCTAAGTACTTAATCATTATATCTTTCTGTGTTCTAGCTCCGATCAATCCCTTGGTCGTCTATTATTTGACGGACAGTAGAAGCGAGGCCATCTACGCCGCCCTCATCGATTTTTGCGCTGTGGTCATCATTCTGGTTTCCTTTTGTTATCTAAAGCGCCAATCCAAATTTCTTTCCTATGGTCTGCTGGCCTAGCTGGCCGGTGTTGTACCGGTGCTGTTCGTCGGCGAGGTTTTTTATATCTATGCGCGGCACACCATCGGCGACCAAGTTCTCGGAATAAAGAAGACCAGCTACATGCGCCCCAATCCGGTCTCCTTGTACTCCCCGATACCGAACGCGGTGGGCGTTCACGAATCTCGGGGGAACTACAAGGTGAAGTACTTTTTTGACGACAAAGGCCGAAAGAAGATTCGGCAAAACCGTAATGTTTCTAAGACTTTACACTTCTTCGGCGATTCTTTTACTTTCGGTTATGGCGTAACCAACGACGATACGGCCCTGAATCTGCTGGCAAAGAAAGTCAACCAGAGGATCAACATTCAAAACTACGGCGTGGCCGGCTACGGCATCGAGCTCATGTACCTGCGCCTCATGGAGCATATCGACGAGATCAAACCCGGAGATGTAGTGGTGTTTTCGCTCACCTCTCAGGACTTGGCCCGCGGATGGCCGGGGCGGTCGAGGCCTTGCGTAATGGCGTTGAATAAGGCTGGCCCGAGCCTTTTCCCGCGGATCGTCGAGGGTAAGGTCGAGTATGTGGATGTGGAGCAAGAGTGCAGCTTTCTTTTCGACACGCTGCTCTCCAACACCTCGTTCGCCTTCAGCATCGGCCGGCTTTACAAATCCTTGCGAGACAGAGCTGCCCATCAGGAGATCTTTGCGTCCGCCGATGAAATCTTTGCCGAGGCCAAACGCTTGGCCAATAGTCGCGGCGCATCCTTTCGGCTGGTCTTCCTCCCGACACCGGTCGAATGCGAGCGTCAAGCCCATGTAAGGAATATTGACGGCCTCAAGACGCCGCATCTGAACCTACTTCAGCGCTGCCCAACCGATCCGGCAAGCCTCCAGGCGCTGCGGTTTCCAAGCGGCGCCCACTTGAGCCCTGAGGGCAATCGATGGGCCGCCGACGTGCTTTACAGCAGTCTGGGTGAATTGGAGACCATCACCATGGCTCGGCCATCGGATTAGGCCGGATCGACCGTCGGGAGGATTACGAGCCGCCGTGACTGAGAAGGTCGCCGTCCGTGATAAACCGATAGATCGAGTCGGCTACCAATCTGTTGCCCTCCGCGGTGTGATGCCCCGTGCAACCGAACACGATCTGTTTGGTGAATATCTCGCATATGCGCGCCAAGTCGAAGTTAGCATCCAGGTACTGACCAAAGTTGATGTACTGAATCCGCTCTTGATCCATGAAGTCCAAGACGCTTTGAAAGGGCCAAACACGAGAATCGCGGAAGTGGTCAACGGATTTTGCGTTTGTGAAGACGAACACGAGCGGGAACTTCCCCATGTTCCGGACGTCGGCGGCAAATTGCCGCAGAATGGCTTCCGTTGTTTCGAGCCCGCCGGAATCGCTGTCCTCCCGGTACAACTTGGCCCAGGTTGGCTGACCGCTAATGAAGGCCAAAATCTTCGGGTGAAACAACGCCTCTATTGCCGTTAGCGTGAAGGGGAACTTCACCGATACCGGTCCGAAGGCTGTGCCTGGCAGGAAATACTCGTATTTGAGGAATTTTATTGGATCTTTTATCAGTTCATCGTAGTTGAAGTTCTCCCTCTGTATTATTGGCACTAGTTCCAACTCTCCGTCATGCACTAGGTAACGCGGCTTAAATACGAGGTTGTGGTTGCCAGAGAGGAATCCGCGATACTGATTTACGTTTCTTTCAGAGTCCGTCCGAAAAGTTTATGAGGGATAACAGTATCGGGTGAGTCTTCGGAGCATCAGTCTGATGCTGGCCAGGCGAATGAAGGCGACGGCGGTTCGGTTGAGGTTTTCGTAGTCCTTGGCGAGGCGGCGGCAACGGTTGATCCAGGCGATGGTGCGCTCAACGACCCAACGCCTGGGGATGACCTCAAAGCCTTTTTGATTTGCGGGAAGTTTGACGACTTCGATTTTCCATGAGGCAGCATCCATAGCCCGGCTCAGCTTTTCGCCGCCATAAGCGCTGTCGGCGAAGATCGTCTGCAGGAAGGCAAAGAGCCGGCGGGTCTGACGGTCCAGGACAAAAAGGGCGCCGTCGCGGTCCTGGAGGTTGGCCGGATGAACGGCGATGGCAAGGATCAGGCCGAGGGTATCGACGAGGAGATGGCGCTTCTTGCCTTTGACCTTCTTGCCCGCGTCATAGCCCGACGGGTCAATGCGCGACCCCCTTTTTCCGCGCCTTTCACGCTCTGGCTGTCGATCACCGCGGCGCTGGGCGAGGCCTCACAGCCTTCCAGGTCCCGGGTCATGAGGTAAAGCGCGTGATGGATACGCTCCAGCGTACCGTCCCAATCCCACAGCATGAGATAATCGTGCACCGTGCTCTTCGGCGGCAGGTCTTTCGGCAAGGCGCGCCACTGGCAGCCGGTCTCCAGAACATAGAGAACCCCGTTCATCACCTCGCGCACATCCACCTCGCGCCGACGGCCGCCACGCTTGGCTGGCGGGATCAACGGTGCGATCAGCGCCCACTCGGCATCGCTCAAATCGCTGGGATAGCGAGCGCCTTTGCGCTCATAGAGGCTACGGTTCTCGTGCGTCCACACCGGCCACCTCCTGCTCCGCGAATCGGTGGCCACGACAGAATCACAAACGATTCCAACGAATCAACTTCTTTCCGGACGGACACTAAGACACGGGCGGCGGCCAGTAGCATGGACCGCTGAGTAGTGTCGTTTTGGACTTCGTGCCAAATGGCATGCGCGGCATTGAGCCGATGAGGCGCGATCA
>DASWIN010000161.1:0-5882 GCA_036397655.1 Nitrospiraceae bacterium
AAACTCGTGGGCCTGTTTCGGGATCAGCTGGGAGTGCCGGATGCGCATACCCTGTTGCTCCAGGATGAACTGGCGGGCCGGGCCGACCTTGAAGAAGCGCTGGCCCGCTGGCTGCCGCAGCGGGTTTCATCGGATGCCATCGTCTTCTTTTACTTTGCCGGCCACAGTGTCTCCGACGCCAGGACCGGGGAGGTCTTTCTGCTTCCGCACGACGGCACCCCTTCCTCCTCACGCGCGCGCTGGCTGCCGCTCCGCCTGCTCCAACAACGGTTGAAAAGTCTTGGGGCCAAACTGTCGGTGGCGGTGCTCGATGCGCCGGGGATGCAGGTCGGCGGAGCCGGCGCGAAGAAAGGCAGCAGCGCCAAGCGTCCCAGGCAAGCTGACTGGGCCGGCGACCTGGGCAACGCGATGTCCAAGAGCGGCGCCGGTACAGTGATCCAGGTAGTGACGAACCGCCCCAGCGGTGGCCGACTCAGCCGGGCCGTCGATGGCCTGGCCGGAGGCGCAGATACCGATCAGGACGGGCGCGTGACCCTCTCAGAGTGGCTGCATTCTCTGCGCGGCACAGCCTCGACCTATCCAACCCTGCCTCCTTCCCCTGCCATTCTTGCCATTCCGCTCAGCACGCAACGCAAGTGAATTAGTGGGACGTCGTAAAGTCGTCAAGTCATAAGGTCGTAAAGTCTTCTTTCCAGTCATCAAGTCCCTAAAGTCGTAAAGTCTTCAGGTCATTTTGACTTTAGGACTTGACGGACTTTCTGACTTGATGGACACGAACCCAGGGGACAGGCACCCGCCTACGCTAACACTTCGGCGGGGCCCGCCGAAGCAGCCTGGCTGCGAAGGCGGGCAGCGTACCCTCCTTCGCTAAAGCTACGGAGGGTTACCCGCCCTCACGCACTTACAGATTAAACCACTACACCGAAGCGCTAGGCTACGAAGACTGGGCACCCGTGTGTCTTTGCAAAGGCGGGTAAAAAAATCCCGCCGGGGGGATCGCCCCCGGCGGGATCTCTTAGAGCGTTCTTCTGCCGTTCAGGCTAGAAGTTCACGTGGAGCTGCGTATAGGCCCACTGCTGGTCGACAGCCGACGCCCCTGCTCCATAGGTCGTCTGTGCCACCCTGTCCAGGAACGAGCCGGCCAGCAAGTAGCTGTAGCCGGTCTGCCAGGCCACCTTGTTCCCCTTGAAGAACAGGGTATAGATGACGTCGATTTCCTGTGCCAGGTGTGCGGCCCGGTTGGTGATGGCCCCGGTCGCAGTGTTGGCGCCGAAGTACACGTTCTGGGCTGCCCTGTACCAGTTGTCACCGGTGCTGGCCCTGTTGAAGTTCCAGTAGCGCAATTCCAAATGGTTGGCCTTATTGTCGAAGGGAAGCACTTGCAAGCTCCCGCTGTAGGCCACCATGTTCCGCCAGGCCATCACGTCCGCATACCCCATCACGATGTGGTTCGTCGGATAGATGTTTTCGAACGTATTCGCGCTCCCGTTGCACGCAGCCGCAGACGCAACGGCGCCCCCAGCCAAGGCGCCGCAGTTGGCGTCGCCGTCGCCCGAGGCATAGTTGAACTCGAGGCCGAAGCGAGGCGACCAGGGCGCGTCCTTCAAGGTCACGCCTCCCTCTGCAGCCAAGGCCTGGGCGCTGATGCTGAGGTCCTTGTTGCCACCGCCAGTAACAGAATGGTTGCTCGACATGGCTCCAAACTGGTGGTACGCCTCTAAGGTCCCATCGAAGATCCCTGCACGATAGCCAACCCGGGCGCCGACCGTATGCCGGTTTTGCCCGTTAGCATGGGCCGCGGTAATGCTGCTGCCCGCTGTCCTGGCGTTGTTGTTCTGGAACACCCAGAGAGGCTCGATCGCCAGGCCTGCCGCCGGCTTGAGGGCCAGCCGCGCGAAGAAGATGTCGGAATCACCCCAGCCTCCATTGTTCGCCTGGTTGACGCCCGGAGGCACTACACCGAACGACGATGAGTTTGCGCCTGTTGGTGCGGCTGCCATGTTGAAATCAGTTTCCATCGGACGGAGCCAGCCGCCCCAGAATTCCCAACTCGGCTGGCTGTACTGGACGGTGACACCGTCATGGCTGAAGCCGGTGTTGGCCCAGTCGAAGTGGCCGAAGAGCCGGTGGTTCCCCATGACCATCAATTGCCGGCCTGCCTTCAGGCTGAGGCCCTGGACGCCGAGGTTCCGGATCATGATGAAGGCCTGGCGGACGAACAGACTGTCGCCCTGGCCTGACTGGAATACATCGTTGGCGCAGATGCCCCCGTTGCAGCCGGCTCCGGCTACCCCGGTATTGTTCGCGGCGCCCCAATTTTTGGCATATTGCGGTTGGAAGAGGACGTCCACATCAGGAGAGACGGCGTAGTTAAGTCCCAGCCTCATCCATTGCTGGACGTAGAAATCGTTCTTCGGCGTTCCCGGCGCGGCCGTTCCGAAGTCGGTCTGGCTTCGCATTTCGGGCCTGACCCGCATGTCGCCCGAGACCGTGAAGTTCTTGATGTCGAACAGAGAGCTCTTGGGCGGATCAAAGTTATGGTAGTTGAGCAAATCAGGCATCCCCCGTGGAATCGGCGGAATGTTCCCCGGGTGATCGACGGGTGTCTGCACCGGCGGATCCGCCAAGGCCGGCGCAAGCGGCAGGGCCACAAAAATGGCCACAGCCAGAATCCACATGAATGCTGCCATACGTGATCTCATAACGTTCCTCCTGTGAGTTAACTTCAAACTGCCACCGGCCTCCGCCGGCTTGAATTCACTGCTCAGGGTCAACCATTTCCAGTCTGCTGTCGTGTAACTACCAGGAACCCGTTGTGCCTCGGTGTCCTGTCTCTCCACACAGACCGCATCGGGACATCCCGAATCGGCCCTTTCGTGATGCTCCCGATGTCACCCCCCCTCTTTGTCCGTTCCTTGAACTGGTACCGTTGATAGCAATATTCCAAAATAAAATCAAGCGGATTTCGAATTTCCGTCCTGGTTCGTCGGGTCCGCCTGGCTCGAGATGGCGTTGACTTCCTCCTCCGCTTCCTTCATGGAGGCTTCGAAATCCTGTTCGACCATCTTCACTTCCTGCTGGATCAGGTTGACCTCCGGTTCGACCGACTTCCTGAGATCATCCGCCGTTTCCTTCAGCCCCTTGACGGCCTTTCCGACCTGGCGGCCGACCTCCGGCAACTGCTTGGGCCCGAACAGCAGGAAGGCCAGGACCAGGATAATGAGAATCTCGCCGGCGCCCAGACCGAACATTCTTGAAACCCGTGAAACGTGACGCGTGAGGCGTCAGGCCTGTTTCGGCTGTTCGGCGGCCCGCGGAGCCGTTTGCGCAGCCATCGGAGCCGACTGTTCCGTTGAGGACTGGGCGATCGGGGTGGGCTGGTCCGGCACAGGCGTGGCGGTCGCTTCGACCGGTTCAGCCTCGTGCACGGCCTTCTTGAACCCCTTGATGGCCTTTCCCAATCCTTCCCCGAGTTGTGGAATTTTGCCTGCGCCGAAGATAATCAGGACGATAAACAGGATCAGTAAGAGTTCCATCCATCCAAATGAACCGAACATCGTGGTTGCCCCTACAAACAAGACGGTAAATAATGGGTCATCCGAGCGCGAAACGAGGGTCACGCTACCGAAAATCCCGTGCCGAGTCAAGGAATTTCTGGGAAACCTGTAGGGAGTTGCCGACAGGACGAACGGCCCTATGAGGAAAACGAAAAGTGCCGATAGTCAATGGGTTGAGGAGGCATCGACAAGGCCGCCATGATCGGTTCCCGGTCGTAGCCGAGCTGTTCAAGGCCGGCCATGGAACTCATGATCTCTTCCTCCGTCAGATAGGCCACCGTATCGGGAATGCCGTCCGTTCCCATGGATTTCAGGATTGCGTGAAGCGTCTCGCGCTCCTGGGGAGGTGTCTCGTTGCGGATCGGGAACTCGATCCGGCGCTGGTAGGGACTACGGTACTGCCCCCCGAAGGCCTGGATCGTCTTGAGAATCAACCGGTCCTGCTCCCAGGGCCGGAGGGATTGCGGGGACGGAAAGGAGGCCAGCAGTTCCATCAGGCTGATCACGTTGGTGCCCAGGTTGCGCCCGATGAATTCCCGCTGGGTCTCAACGGTGACCGAACGGATGCCCAGATACGAGGCCATCGACCTCACCAACGCAAAGTTCACCATGAAGCTGTACTGCCCGCCGAACATGCCGTAGCAGGGTTTATCGGGATCGTTCAACACCGCCAGGTCGTCCGCTCCCGCGTCAAAGCTGCTGAACCCGGCCGCCCCAGGGGCCAGCACCCGTTTGGCCTCCGTTAAACCGGCAAACGCGCCCAGGTTCACCGGCGCCAGCACGTGTTCGTCGATCTGCTTGAGGAACTCCGTGATCGTTTTTCGGTAGGGCACGTCCCTCCATTCGGTCTTGCGATATTCCTTCTCCCAAATGATGTCTTCCAAAAAGGCCGGGAAGGCCTCCAGGGCCGTCACGTCCTGCGCGTCGAACGCGTGCACAAAGCCGGGCCAATCGCCGATGACCGCATATTTCTTTTCGTTCAGATTGGGACGGAGATACTCCTCCTCGATCTCGTTCCCATTGCGCAGCATCAGCTTGGCCGGCAGCTCGTTCCACAACTCGTTGCAGATGATGCGGTCCACCGTGCCGTCCCCGACCGATGCCAGCGCCGACGCATCCGCGCACAGCGCCTCCACCCGTTCCCGGTGCGGAGCCAGATCCGGATGGTTCTTCGCGCTGTCCAGCACGCCCTCGTGCGCATCCACCAGCACGTAACGGACTCGCGGATAGACGAGGCCGTTCGTATCCAGGGCCTTGAGGTGGGTCAGAAAGCAGGCCGCCAGGTTCCCGTTGCCGGGGCCCCATTCGTGAACGACCAGGGCAGGTTGAGGTTCAGGTTGAGGTTGAGGGCCGGATTCTAACCGATCCCCCTTAGCCTTAGCCTCAACCTTAACCTCGCGGCCACCCTTTGCCTTCTCGCGCTTGAGAACGCGAGCATAATAGTCGGCCGCGAGAGCATGCGCCAGCCGGTAATCGGCGGAGGCGAACGTCTGATAGTAGTCCCGGACGCGTCCGCCCTGGAGCCCATAAAAAATCTTGTTGATGTGTGTCTGCCACTCGTCCACGGGCTTGAATTCGCCCATGAGTTGCGGCAGCGCGTCCGGGTTGGTTTCGGTGTTCATCGCCATCGTGCGGCATAGTACCAGAACGGCTTTTCGCCGGGCAATGCCCCCATGGCGAGAAATGCGCGACTTGCGGGGCAGCGGGGCCGGTTTGTCTGGTTCATCTGGTTCGTTTGGTTTATCTGGTTCTTCTCGTTCGGCCGATTCAACCAAATAAACCAGAGAAACGAGACAAACCAGACTGACCTTCTTGACAGCCCGTGGGGGGTACGGTAGACAACGCCATGGTCTCGACGCGGCTGCGGTTCATCCAGTTTGTCCTGCCGTCCATATTTCTAATCTGGACAGGCCCGGTGTGCGCCGCCGACTTGGCCCCGGGCGGCGTTCCGGATCTGCAGGATAAGAATCCCCTCCCGCCCTACGACTTCAACAATCCGCCGAAAGGACTGTTTCGCTCCATCGAGACGGCCGAAGGATTCGAGGAGGAAATGGGGTTCCGGCGGACTCACGAGATCGTGCCGGTCAAGCCGACAGAGACCTTTCATCCCGCTTCCCCCGCCGTCTATATCGTCTTCAGCGTATTCCCGCACTACCAGCCCTACCAGGTATTCGGCGTCTGCTTCCCGGAGAAGGTCTCTGGGCTCGATCCGGCGACGGTGATCGCGCAGGACACCATGTATCTGGCGTTGGAGGACGAGAGCGGCTACGTCAAGCTGACGCCGCCTAAGGGGGGCTGGAAGCCCGGCATCTACAAGGTGGAAAT